>JBDTQZ010000468.1:0-2979 GCA_039931935.1 Burkholderiaceae bacterium
GCCGTTCCCCCGCGAGCGAGGATTTGCCGTACGAACGACTGCTGGGAGACGCGATCGCCGGCGACACATCGCTATTCACGCGCGACGACAGCGTTGAAGCCGCGTGGTGCGTGGTCGATCCGATCCTTCACAATCCTCCGCCGGTTGATGAATACGACCCAGGCACGTGGGGTCCGCCAGCAGCGGCGAACGTCATCGCCGGTCATGAGGGCTGGCACGACCCGCAGCGCGAGGTGCCACCGTGCTAGACAGGCGCGTCGACGCGCAGGCTACGGCGTCGTAATGCTGGCTTGGCGCGCGACAAAGCGCCAGTCGGCGCCTCGAAGCTGCCAAATGTCAGTGAATCTTCGCCGATGGTCCTGACCCGCGTTCGGAGAGGGCGCTGCATAAACCACACGATCTTCTCCCATCACTGTGACGATATCGCCGTAACGGCGAACGCTTTCGATCTTCTGGTCAAATGAAGAAATAGCAAGCGCGCCGCCTCGAACCAACCCCATCAACGCGCCCTTGTTGACGACTCTGTTCTGCGGGCTATTGACGAGGAAGTCGTCCGAAAACATCGCGTCGAGTGCACCAACGTCGTTAGTGAGGAAGGCAACCCGGTGTCGTTCCTCGGCCGCGCGAATCTGCTGTTCCCAATCAGCGGATGATGGGGCCTGGATAGAGCATCCAACAACCGCAAGCGCTAGCATTGCGAGAGACGGAAGCTTCATTGACACACTCCTGCGACGGGCGGGATTGCATCTTATCTTCTACTGGAAGTCGAATGAATCAAACGCAACGCCTGCATGAGCTTGGCCAAAGTATCTGGCTCGACAATATCTCGCGCCGAATTCTCGACGATGGCACGTTACGTCGCTACATCGATGAGCTCTCGGTCACGGGGCTTACCTCCAATCCGACGATCTTCGACGAGGCGATTGGCGCCGGCGACAGCTACGACGACGGTATCCGCACCAAGGCCGCGGCCGGAAATTCGGGGGAAGCGCTGTTCGTCGAACTGGCGCTGGAGGATTTGCGTCGAGCGGCCGATCTGTTCAAGCCGATCTTCGATGCCACCCATTGCATCGATGGATGGGTTTCGATGGAGTTGTCGCCGCTGCTGGCAGACCACACTGCAGGCAGCATCGAAGCAGCAGCTCAGATTTATCAGCAAGCGGGTCGCGCCAATTTGTTCGTCAAGATTCCCGGCACTCCCGCGGGCGTACCGGCGATCGAGGAATCGATCTTCGCCGGTGTACCGATCAACGTCACGTTGCTGTTTTCGCGCGAGCAATATCTGGCTTCAGCCGAGGCTTACCTGTGCGGGATCGAGCGGCGGTTGGCTGCAGGACTCGATGCGCGAGTCGGCTCGGTGGCGTCGGTATTCGTCAGTCGCTGGGATCGGGCAGTAAGCGACAAGGTGCCAGCACCGTTGCGCAATCGCC
Organism: Burkholderiaceae bacterium; assembly: GCA_039931935.1. Lineage (GTDB taxonomy): Bacteria > Pseudomonadota > Gammaproteobacteria > Burkholderiales > Burkholderiaceae_F > JACCZX01. The sequence goes on from JBDTQZ010000468.1 coordinate 1,431, forward strand.
TCGGCATCGCAATAGCTCGGCGGACTTACCGGTCATATCGCGAGCTATTGGCATCCCCGCGCTGGCGCAAGCTTGCCGACGCCGGCGCGCAGCCGCAGCGGCTGCTATGGGGCAGCACGGGAACCAAGGATCCGCAGGCATCGGCCACGTTGTACGTCGAAGCGCTTGCTGCTCCCGACACGATCAATACGATTCCGGAAAAAACCTTGCTTGCCTTTGCCGAGCACGGTCAGTTGCGTGGGGTGATGCCCGAAGACGGCGGCGATGCTGAGGCGGTGCTGGCAAGCTTTGCTGAAGCAGGCATCGACGTCGACGCGCTGGCCAATCAGCTGCAGCAAGAGGGCGCGCAGGCGTTCGTCAAGTCGTGGAACGCGCTATTGCGACGCATCGCCGAAAAAAGTGAAGCACTCGCCGTGGCCGGCGCCAAGTATTGACGTGCCGACCGCCATTCGCGCCGATCCTGCGCCGTCGTTGATCGAGCGTCCGCAGTGGCGTGCGCTGCTGCTGCATTACCTGCAAATCGAACCGCGACATTTGCGCGAACTGTTCGCAGACGATGCCGGACGCGGCGAGCGCTTCGCCGCCGAAGCGGCCGGCCTGTATCTGGACTATTCGAAGAACCGCATCAGCGACGAAACACTGCGGCTTCTATTCGAGCTAGCCGAGGCGTGCGGAGTGCGCCCGCGTACGGAAGCGATGTTCAACGGCGAGAAAATCAACGTGACCGAGCAGCGCCCGGTACTGCACGTTGCGTTGCGGGCGCCACGCAGCGAACGCATCTTCGTCGACGGGCACGATGTGGTGCCCGATGTGCACGCGGTGCTCGACCGGATGTCGGACTTCAGCGATCGTGTCCGCAACGGTGATTGGAAAGGCCATCGCGGCGAGCCAATCCGGAACGTAGTCAATATCGGAATCGGCGGCTCGGACCTCGGCCCGGTAATGGCTTATGAAGCGCTTCGGCTTTACAGCCAGCGCGGCATGACGTTTCGCTTCGTCTCCAACATCGACGGCACCGATTTCATCGAAGCGGTGCGCGATCTGGAACCCGATGAAACGCTGTTCATCGTCTGCTCGAAAACGTTCACCACGTTGGAGACATTGACCAATGCGCGTGCCGCACGGCAGTGGTGCCTGAACGCGCTCGATGATGAAGCCGGTATATCGAAACACTTCGTCGCCGCCTCGACCAACAAGGACGAAGTCGTCAAGTTCGGCATCGACCCCGCCAACATGTTCGCATTCTGGGATTGGGTCGGGGGGCGGTATTCGGTGGGTTCAGCGGTTGGGCTCTCGATCATGCTGGCGATCGGTGCCGATCAATTTCGGGCCATGCTTGCCGGCTTCCGCGCGATGGACGAGCACTTTCGCACCGCACCGCCCGCGCGCAATCTGCCTTGGCTGCACGGGTTGCTCGCAATCTGGAACAACAATTTCTTCGGCGCTTCGACAATCGCTGTGCTGCCGTACGAGCAATATCTGAAACGTTTTCCCGCATATCTGCAGCAGCTGATCATGGAAAGCAACGGCAAGCGCGTTACCGTCGATG
>JBDTQZ010000469.1:0-2967 GCA_039931935.1 Burkholderiaceae bacterium
TCCCAGTCTCGGGCGTCACCCAAGGCGCGCGCAAACCATCGCAGCTCGCCTGCCAGCGCTTGCGGCAAGTCGCGCCGTTCGCGATCGACGAGCCGGACCGCGGACCGAACGCGGCGTAACGCAACGCGCGCCTGGTGCACATACTCCGGATCGTCATGGCGCAGCAGCAACTCAATGTTCGCGGTCAGCACCGCGAGGCCGTGTGCGACCACCGTTCGAAGCGCATGCGCCGTTGTTGCCGTGGCCGTGATGTCTTCGACAAATCCCTTGGCCGACGCCTTAACCGCTGTCGGCGGGCGCTGCGTCATAAGCTGATAGCCGCGCTCGCCCTTGCTGCGTGCTATGGGCGTCAGCGCGAGTGTCTGTTTGCCGCCTGCGTCCAGCAGGTCGATTGCGAAATCGATCAGAGCCACCGGCCCGCCCTGACTCTTGTCCTCCTTCAGCTCCAGTTCCACTTCGCAAATTGGTTCGCGCAACGTTGTGCGCGCGCCCTTGGCGCTAATCTCGCCGATATCGAGTGCCACTTCGATCGTTGCATCGGCGCGCTCGATGATCCATTGCGTTCGACGAACCCGCGTCCGAAAGACGGGCTGCAATTCAACTGGGTGCTTCTGCCGCGCGAGCAGTTCCGGCAGCGGTGACGCGGACAGCGGCGAGAGGTCCAGCTGCGCCTGGCCACGCGCCGCACGCACCGGCGTCTCCCACTCGCCGCGATGGGTCAGCGCACCGCTCGTTTTGCCGGCCGATTTCAGCGTCTGCAGCCAGCGCGCCCCAATTTTCCTGACTCGCAGCGCCATTCGGTGGCGTTGCATCAAACGGTCCGGCGTGTCGAAGTACACGTTGTCGATAGCCATTTCCGTACATACAAACTTCGACAGAACGGGACTGCGCTTGAGGCGCTCAACGTGCCTCGGAGCAAGCTGGAGTTTGAGTTCCGTCTCTGTGGGTTCGGCCGTCGACATCGATGGGAATGTGCTGCTTGAGCATCGGTCAGTTTATCGACCGTGCCGGTCACGGTTGATGACAAAGCCCGTTCGTCGTGCCTTTGCCGAATTCGTCACAAGGGCATTGCGCCGGCCGTCAGCGAGCGTAAAGTTTCTCGTCAGCGCAGATCCTGCGCCTGGGCAACTATGGAGGCATCATGAGAAAGGCATTGACCGCAGCTCTCGCCGTGTCGTTCATCGCCGGCTGTAGCTCGATTTCGACGGCGCAAGCTCCGGTGGACAACACCGATTACCTATATGTCACCATCGTTGAGAAGGCGTCCAAGCAGTATGGAACGTATGTGGTTTGGGTGAACCTTCCGCAAAAGCGCAACACCGCAACGGAATAGCCCAGCAAGTCCTTTTGCAAAGGGCAGCTTGCGGCGGCGGCCTTATCGATGCGGCTGCGCTCGCCCAATCAGCCTCCAAAGTAGATCTTCGCCCGTGGATCGGCTATGTCGATCGAGCGTTGAACGTTGACGCCAAGATCAGTCCAATACCCAGTAGCAGTACGATGATTGCTGCTTGGCCAACGCAGTCCGTTGAAGCCAGCGCAGGGGCGCCCAAGCGTTCGAGCGCGCGGCCCAGTGCCCAGTGAGGAGGTTGTGTAATGAGTCCGTTCAAAATTCTGTTTTTCTGCGCTGCAGTTTCTGCGTTGGCGGCGTGCGCCACACCACAATCATTAACACCCGGGGCCACGGTTGACCAGGCGCGCGCCACTCTGGGCAAGCCGACCGGAAGCTATTCGCTTGCCGGTGGTGGCACCCGACTCCAGTATTCGAACCAGCCGTTCGATCAGTCGGTTTGGAACGCCGATTTTGATGCGCAAGGGCGGCTCTCACGCGTTGAACAGGTGATGAACGATGCTGCGTTCGCCCGCGTGCGCTCCGGCAAAGACACGCGAGGCGACGTGTTGCGCGACTTTGGCCAACCCGCTGATATGTTCGTCTACAAGCTGCGGGACGAAAGTGCGTGGATGTACCGCTACTACACGTTCGGGGGATTCAAGGCGGCAATGTTCGTGTATTTCGACCCGGCGGGTGTCGTCAAGCGAACTGAGAGCGGGCTTGACCCCTGGGCAATACGAGACGGCGGCCGCAACGACTAGCTTTTTTGTGACGCTTACCAAGCAACGCCCGTGGCACAATCGGTGCCGCGATGTTGTACGGGTCGGATATCACCGCCAAGATTCTGGTCATTGATTCCCACGGGCAGCCGGTTCGCTGGGCATTGATGCAGCGCGCTGCGCGTTATTACGCGGCGGGCAAAGTCATTACCGAGCTCGGCGAAAACCTTTTCGGCATGGCTGGCGGCATACAGGAGTCCACCGGTGCGCGCTCTGAATTCGTCACGAGCTCTATTGTGATGATCCGCGGCCGGCACCGCATTCCATACGGACACGCGCATGTCGGCCTCACCAAGCACCGGCTGTTCGTGCGCGATCGTCAGATCTGCGCGTACTGCGCAAGTCGTTTTGCCGAGACCGATCTGACCGTCGAGCACATCGTGCCGGTCTCTCGGGGTGGCCGCCACGAGTGGACTAACGTGGTCACGGCCTGTCGCTCATGCAACACGCGCAAGGGCAATCGCCGCCCCGAAGAAGCGAACATGCCGCTCAGTTACGTACCCTACGCGGTGTGCCGCAACGAAGGTTTTATCCTGAGCAATCGCCGTATCCTCGCTGACCAGATGACGTTTCTGCAGGCTTCGTTGCCGCGGCATTCACGCTGGGCGCAGTAGATACGGCCAGACGGATTGTCGAATTGTCTGCTCCCCGCGCGCTGATCTTTCCCTTCAAGTCCTAGTACCGCGGCAACTATCGTTTGCCCATCGGACCGGCAGTCGGTCCTATGGGGAAATGTAATGACTTCGCAGTGGCAGTTCGAGATCGATGAGACGGAGCAGCAGACGGCGACGTCGCGCGGCTTTCCGGCGCGCATCGCGGCGGCGATCGCCATCCTCGCTGCGTTGACGTTGGTGGATG
>JBDTQZ010000470.1:0-2963 GCA_039931935.1 Burkholderiaceae bacterium
CATCAGGTAGCACTTCGGCGACCCGGTTGCGTGCATCGGTGTCCTGTTGCCCGCTTTGCTGGTCGTCGTGCGCCTGCTTGATGACTCGGCGCGGAGTGGTCAGGTGCTCATCGGCCGACTCGTCGCGCTCATTCGGCTGACGCAATTGACGCGCGGTGGCCGCCGGATCGTCGGTCGCAAGTACGCGCTTGGTGCCCGCAAGTTCAAGGTCGCGCTGCTCACCGCCGGGCCCGGGATTCGAATGCTGAGCTCGCTCTGACTTTTCGCCACTCTTCTTCATCGATTTCCATTGCATACACAACGTCGACCTCCGGCACATCGCACCGCGACGTGCCGGAGTTGTATCTGCATTATCCGCTAGCTAACTTTTACAGAAATGCGCTGCGGTCGCGCCTGTTCATGCTTCGGAATGCGCAGCTTCAGTACTCCATCCTTAAGCTGCGCCTCGATGTGGCCCGCGTCCAGCTCGCGACTCAAAGTGAAGCTGCGCCGATAGCGTGGAACTCGAACTTCTGCGTAGGTGGCCTCCAGGGCTTGAGGCGTCGCAGCGGAAATTGTTCCCTCGATCGAGAGCGCATCGTTTTCCACCTTTATCTCAAGCGATTCCTTCGATACGCCAGGCATATCCGCGACCAATGTGATGCCGGAATCGTCTTCGAGCACGTCAACACGTGGGGTCATCGCCTGAGAGTCCGGGCGAGCGGCGCCTGACCGCAATGAATCGTCGCGCGACAATTCTTGTACGTCACCCCGCCGATTGACGTCTTGACGGTTGGCCGCCGTACGCGGCGCTTCAGCAACAAAACTGTCTTGCATGATCGACCTCCTAGCTCCTTACTATTGAACGGTGATGCGTTTTGGGAGTGCAGACTCGCGGCGGCTAATGCTGACGTGCAGCACTCCATCGCGGTAGTTCGCGTTGACCTTTGTCGAGTCAATGTCTTCGGGCAGGCTGATCGCGCGCCGAAACTGACCGGCAAAGCGCTCATTGCCGTAGATATTGACCTTACTGTCTTCAAGCGGCAGTCCCGACGGGCGCTCGCCCGAGATCGACAGCACGCCGCGGTCGATTGTCAGCTCGATCTGCTTTGGATCGATGCCCGGCGCGAAGGCGTAGATTTCAACGCTGGTCGCCGTGTTGCCGATATTGATTGCCGGAAACGCGCCCGGCGCAGCAGACCGGATACTGGTCGGCAGTCCCGACCATCCGGACAGTTCGTCAAGTTCCCGGCGCAGCCGATCGAAATCACCGAACAAGCCGGGGTAGGTCACCATCGATGCAAACATTCTCGTCCTCCTTTCCTCGTTGCACTCGCAGCAATTGATGCGGCTCCTGGGAGCCGCACCGTGCAAATTCGGAGCTCTGGTCGCGATTTCAAGGGGTCGGTTAGCGTCCGGTTACCGAAAAAAGGGGCCGGGGCGGGCACGCGTTTGGCTTCGTGAGACAGCTTTGCTGACAAAGGTGCCGGGTGCAACAAAAGTGGCCGCAGCAGCTGTGGATAGTCCGCCATGGGCAAAGCGCAGGCAACGTCGCGCGTGATTCGGCGGAGGCAGCCCGACTGCCATTGATCGATATCGCCGAGCGCGACATCGATGTTCCGTTGTCGCCGTTGGGCGAGCAGCAGTCGATTGCGCTCGGCCAATGGTTCGGCCGCCTGCCGCGGGGCGCGCAACCTAACGTCGTGCTGTGCTCGCCGTACGTGCGTGCCCGGTCTACCGCGCGGTTAGTGCTGGAGACGGCAGGTATGGCTGCCGATTCGCACATCCTTCAGGCAGACGAGCGGCTGCGGGAAAAGGAGTTCGGAATTCTCGATCGGCTGACGACGTTCGGCATGCGCGAGCGGCATCCCCAGCTGAGCGAGCAGCGTGCGCACGTCGGCAAATTCTATTTTCGCCCGCCAGGCGGCGAGAGCTGGTGCGACGTGATTCTGCGACTGCGCAGCGTGATCGATACGATGACGCGCGAGTATCGCGGCGAGCGCGTATTGATTGTTGCGCATCAGGTCATCGTCAATTGTTTTCGCTACTTGCTTGAGCGTATGAACGAAACGCAGATCCTCGAGCTCGATCGCGTTGCCGACGTTCCCAACTGCGCTGTGATGTATTACGAATTCGATCGCACTGAAGGCAAGAACGGCAAGCTCGTCACTCGACTGGTCAATTTTGTCGCTCCTCTTGCCGAGGCGGGTACACCCATCACGACCGAGGCCGACGTGCCGGCGGCACCGAAGCCATGAGGGACACGGCTCCGTGACCGACGCAGATCTCGTCGAAGTTGATGACGAATGCCTGCGTCGCTGGCCGCTGCCGCAACCCGACGCCGATGGCGACAAGGAAAAGCGTGGGCGCGTGCTGATCATCGCCGGCTCGCGCGAAATGCCTGGCGCTGTGATCCTGGCGGCGAATGGGGCGCTGAACGCTGGAGCAGGCAAGCTGACTGTGGTGACGGTCGCGAGCGTCGCAACGCTAGTCGCCACCGCATTTCCCGAAGCGAGGGTGATCCTGCCGGATCGCTATGGCGTCACAGAGGCGGCAACGCAGGACTGGCGGTTTCAGGCTCCGGCGAGGTGTTGGCGGGTGTGATCGCCGGGTGGGCATCGCGCGGCGCATCGGCGGAGCAAGCCGTAGTGTGGGGCGTTGCGTTGCATGCGCGCGCGGGCGAGCGGTTGGCGGCACGCTCGGGACCGCTCGGCTATCTAGCGCGCGATTTGTCGGCGGAGTTGCCGGCGCTGATAGGCGCGCTCGCCTAATCGCGTTCAAAAACGCGTGCAGCGATGTAGTTCAACGTCAGTAGAAGCGCAGCACCAGTGCCGACGCTAACCCACATCGGGCGCGGACTTGCAGGCTCGTGCATGAACGCGACCGGAGCAGAGAAGGTGGCCGGTGCGTCGCCCTCGGTACGGGATGGAATTTCCCGCTGGCTCGGATCCTCCGGTTTCGTCGGTGCATCAAGATTGCGCATC
>JBDTQZ010000471.1:0-2953 GCA_039931935.1 Burkholderiaceae bacterium
CCACCAGCGCCAGGGCGATGCGATCTGCCGCCGCTTCGTCCGGACAGTTCGTCAGCACGAGCAGCGCTTCTGTCATCGACTGCTACGTCGCTGAGTCGTCGCTTTCGGCAGCAGCAGGCAGCGGACGATCGACCAGTTCCATGAACGCCATCGGCGCGTTATCGCCGACCCTGAAACCCATCTTCAGGATGCGCGTGTAACCGCCGTTGCGAGCGGCATAGCGCGGGCCGATTTCGCTGAACAGCTTCACGACGATCTCGCGGTCACGCAGCCGATTGAACGCCAGGCGCTTGTTGGCAACCGTCGGCTCGCGGCCCAGCGTGATCAGGGGCTCGACGACGCGCCGCAGCTCCTTTGCCTTGGGCAGCGTGGTCTTGATCGCCTCATGCCGAAGCAAGGAGTTAGTCATATTGCGCAACATCGCGAGCCGGTGTGAGCTCGTGCGGTTGAGTTTGCGCAATCCGTGTCCGTGACGCATGTGTCGCTCCGATTCAGTGTCTTAAAGTTGCGAATCTTCGATCCCGACTCGATCTTTGAGCGGGCGGCTCGCTTGATTATCTAAAAATTACTGCCGTTCCATTCCTGCTGGCGGCCAGTTCTCCAATTTCATTCCCAGCGTGAGTCCGCGCGCGGCCAGGACTTCCTTGATCTCGTTCAGCGACTTGCGGCCGAGATTCGGCGTTTTCAACAATTCGTTTTCAGTCCTCTGAATCAGATCGCCGATGTAATAGATGTTCTCAGCCTTGAGGCAATTGGCCGAGCGCACCGTGAGTTCAAGGTCATCGACCGGCCGCAATAGGATCGGATCCACCTGCGGTGCGCGCGACGATTGCGCCAGCGCAGACTCGGCCATTCCTTCCAGCGCACCAAAGACCTGCAGCTGGTCCATCAGGATGCGTGCCGATTGTCGGACGGCTTCCTCCGGCGTAATTGCACCGTTAGTTTCGATCGTCATCACCAGCTTGTCCAAATCCGTGCGCTGTTCGACGCGCGCCGCTTCGACCGCGTACGAAACACGCTTGACCGGCGAGAACGACGCGTCCATCACGATACGGCCGATCGTCTTCGAATGGTCATCACGAAATGCGCGCACGTTCCCGGGCACATAGCCGCGCCCTTTTTCGATCTTGATCTGCAGTTCCAGCCGACCGCCGCCCGACAAATGCGCGATCACGTGATCGGGATTGACGACTTCGACATCGTGCGGCAGCTCAATATCGCCGGCGGTGACAACGCCCTCGCCGTCCTTCTTCAAGGTCAGCGTGACTTCATCGCGGTTGTGCAGCTTGAAGACGACACCCTTCAGGTTCAGAAGGATATCGACAACATCTTCACGCACGCCGTCCAATGTCGAGTACTCGTGCACGACACCGGTGATCTGCGCTTCGGTTGGGGCGTAGCCCACCATCGAAGACAACAGGATGCGGCGCAGCGCGTTTCCGAGCGTATGGCCGTAGCCACGCTCAAACGGCTCCATCGTGACGACAGCGGAGTTATGCCCGATCGCTTCAACTTCGATCGCGCGCGGTTTCAATAGTGCAACGTTTGCCATGATGCTCCTCTCAATGCCCTCAGCTCGTTACGCCGATAAGGCTGATGGGCGATTAAAGCGGATCAGCACGCCCAAAACTGATCCGAAATGCAGTTGCCGGTGTCGCAGACACCGGCGGTCTAACCTGAGCGCGTCAGCGCGAATACAACTCAACGACTAGAGATTCGTTGACATCCTTCGCTACATCGCTGCGCTCGGGAGCCGATTTGAATTTGCCTTCCAATTTGGTCGTGTCGACATCGACCCACGATGGAAAGCCTGTCTGGCCAGCCAACGTCAGCGCTTCCGCAATACGTCCCTGCTTGCGCGCCTTTTCCCGCACGCCGACCAAGTCGCCAGGGCGCACGCGCATCGAAGCAATTCCCGCAGTGTCGCCATTGATCGTGATCGCGCGATGTGACACCAATTGCCGCGCTTCGGCGCGCGTCGCGCCAAAACCCATCCGGTATACGACGTTATCGAGACGCGATTCGAGCAGCATGATCAACTGTTCGCCGGTGTTTCCCTTGCGGCTCGACGCCTCCTGGTAATAGCGCCGGAACTGCCGTTCGAGCACACCATACATGCGCTTCAACTTCTGCTTCTCGCGCAACTGCGTCCCGTAGTCCGACTGGCGCGCACCCGAGATACGTCCATGCTGGCCGGGCTTGCTATCGGCCTTGGCCTTCGAATCGAAAGCGCGCCGCGAGCTCTTCAAAAACAAATCAGTGCCTTCGCGACGCGAAAGCTTTAGCTTAGGTCCTGTGTAGCGAGCCACTATCTTTCCTCAATGATCCTGCGGCTTCGCCGCATTAAGTCTGCACCGGTTGTGCAGACAGTGGTTATCGCCGCTGAGCTATACCCTGCGGCGCTTGGGAGGACGCACGCCATTGTGTGGAACTGGCGTTATGTCCTGAATCGACGAAACACGAATACCGATTGCGTTCAACGCACGCACTGACGACTCGCGGCCAGGGCCTGGGCCGGTAATGCGCACATCGAGATTCTTGATGCCATGCTCCTGCGCTGCACGCCCCGCCGTTTCGGCGGCGACCTGCGCAGCGAAGGGCGTCGACTTGCGCGAGCCTTTGAAGCCGGCGCCCCCCGACGTGGCCCATGACAGCGTGTTGCCCTGCCGATCGGTAATCGTAATGATCGTGTTGTTAAACGACGCGTGCACGTGCGCGATGCCGTCCGAGACGACCTTCTTGATCTTCTTGCGCGCACGCTGCTGCGCAGCGACTTGTTGTGGGGAAGGAGCTTTCGCCATTTATTTTCCTATACAGCTGCTTTTTTCAGCGATACGCCGGCCTTGCGTGGGCCTTTGCGTGTACGCGCGTTGGTGCGGGTTCGCTGACCGCGGACCGGCAAGCCGCGCCGATGCCGAACGCCGCGATAGGTGCCGAGATCGATCAGCCGCTT
>JBDTQZ010000472.1:0-2953 GCA_039931935.1 Burkholderiaceae bacterium
GGCGGTGCTCGCCGAAGTTCACGATGCGACTGAGTTGAACCGGGCACTGAGTCTTAAAACACCTTTAATCGGCATCAATAATCGCAATTTGCGCTCGTTCGAGACTTCGCTGCAGGCCACGCTCGACTTGTTGCCGCAAGTACCATCCGATCGAATCGTCGTCACAGAAAGCGGCATTCTTGCTCCGTCCGACGTTGCGCGTATGCGAGCAGCCGGTGTGCACGCATTCCTGGTTGGCGAGGCGTTGATGCGCTCTGCGAATCCCGGCAGCGAACTGGCGCGACTCTTCGCGTGATCGGCGATTTGCAATTCGCGCCTGGTTGGCAGGCGCTGGTCGAAGCTTTCTTTCTGACGCCCGAAGGCAAAAAGCTGAGCGCGTTCGTCGAACAACGACGCTTGGCTGGCGCGGAAATTTTTCCGCCGCAGCCATTGCACGCGCTGACGCTCACATCGTTCGATCAAGTGCGTGTGGTGATTCTCGGACAGGACCCCTATCACGGCGAGGGTCAGGCACACGGGCTTGCATTTTCGGTGCCGCATGGCACCAAGGTACCGCCGAGTTTGCGCAACATCTTTGCTGAACTTCAGCGCGATGTGGGTTGCGTACCTCCGATTGATGGGACGCTCGATCGATGGGCGCGGCAGGGTGTGCTGCTGCTGAACGCAGTCTTTACCGTCGAGCGTGGCATGCCTGGCGCGCATGCGCGCAAAGGCTGGGAAACGTTGACGTCGATGCTGCTCGGTGCGCTTGCTGCCGATCAGCGCCAGAAAGTTTTCATGTTGTGGGGGGCGTTGGCGCAAGCCTGGCGGGCGAGCCTGACTAAGCCGCATTTGATACTGCAAGCAAATCACCCATCGCCGCTATCCGCCCGCCGTCCTCCTATTCCGTTTGTGGGGTGTGGACACTTCTCGCAAGCGAACATTTTTTTGCGGCAGCACGGCCGCGGGCAAGTCGAGTGGTGCTAGTCGCGCCGAGTTGCGGAGCGGGTTCTGCCAAGCCAACCGTGGCGTAGTCGCTGCGCGGTGCGCTGGCCTTTCGGATCCGCCTCGAGCGAGAATTTCAGCGGCGGCTGCGTCGCGAGCTTGACCTCAAAGCGCATCAGTTCGTCGCGCCGAAATGCAAGGATCTCGATGACATCGCCGGTCGCATACCGCGATAACAATGTATCTAGATTGGCCGGCGTCGTGCGCAACCCATCGAATGCAACCAATACATCGTTAGCAGACAACCCAGCCGCTTGCGCCGGAGAGGCGTCGAACACATGTGCGACCTTGCACTCCAGATTGGTGCTCACGGTCTTTATTCCAAGCAATGCGAAATGTGCAGCATCGACATCGGGCCGACGCACGCAGATCACGCCGAACGGAGCGAACAAAGCTTCGTAGTCTGGGTCGCTCGTTCCCTCGGTCCATTCGGCAATCTCGCGCGCCAGAGACAATCCGGTCGCAACTTCTACCGCCTGCGCCACTTGATCTTCCGCCACGCCGGCGTAATCGGCGCCGGCGGTCTTCCACTGCTTCCAAAGCAGTCGCATCACATCATCAAGCGACCGTTTCCCATTCGTCCGCGCACGGATCGATAGATAGATCGCGAGTCCGACCAGCGATCCCTTCTGGTAATAACTGACGACGCTGTTCGGCGCGTTTTCGTCCTGGCGGTAGTACTTGATCCACGCATCAAAAGAGCTATCGGCCACGCTTTGCTTCAGGCGGCTCGATCGCTGGGTCACTGTCGTCACAGTCTTCGCGAGGCCCGTCAAGTACTGGGCTTCGGTCAGTAGCCCGGCACGCGTCAGCAGCAAGTCGTCGTAGTACGAGGTAAAGCCTTCGAATGCCCATAGCAGCCGTGTGTGATTTTCGCGGCTGAGGTCATACGGCACGAACGCCGCAGGTTTGATTCGTTTGACGTTCCACGAATGAAAATATTCGTGGCTTGCGAGCCCAAGAAAGTTGCGATAGCCCTCGGTGGTCTCGGTCATGCCTGCAAACGGCAGCCCTTCGCGCTTGGTCACCAGCGCAGTTGAGCTGCGGTGTTCGAGGCCGCCGTAGCCGTCGCCCAGCGCCATTGTCAGAAACGTATAGCAGTCAAATGGTGTCTTATGCGAGCGTGGCTCGAACATCCTGACCTGCGTCTCGCATAGCTGCGCAAGATCCGCCGTAAGCCTTGGCATGTCGAGCTTCGGCACGCGGCCGGTGATCACGATTTCGTGCGGAGTGCCGATCACGCTGAAGCGGCCCAACTGAAAATCGCCCATCTCGACCGGGCAGTCGATCAGCTCGTCGTAATCGGCGGCCTCGTAGGTGCCAAAGGAATGACGTCGCGTTCCTCGCGCTGGCGCAAGGGCGGTCGCCACTCGCCAGTTGCGATAGCGCGCACCCGGTGGCGGAAGAACATCGACAGTGCAACGCTCGTGCTCCAATCCAAGCGGCAGCAAAAAGACCGACGTGCCATTGAAAAACCCGTGCGTTTCGTCCAAGTGGGCCGCTCGCACCGATAGATCCCACGCATACACCTCGTAGGCAAGCTCGACCCGTTTCGCCGGTGGCGCGAGCCACGTATGTTTATCGATTTTTTTCAACGCAACCCGGCGGCCATCGGCGAGTGCGCTGATACGCACGACGTTGCGTGCGAACTCGCGAATCATGTAACTGCCGGGAATCCAGGCCGGCAACATGACACGCTGGCCCTGAGGGTCAGGCTTCTCGACGCGGCACGTCACATGGAACAGATGAGCAGCGGGCGCCGCCGGGCGTATCGCGTAGACAATACTCATGCGGCGGCCGCCCAACTAGCCGCGCAACACTTCAAGTACGTCCGATCTGAATTCACGTTGGTAAAGAAGAAATACGATGCCTGCAGTGGCTAAAGCAAAGGCAAGAGGTGAAGAAAACCACATCAACGCCGCGAAGGCCATGTAGTAGGCGCGTAATCCGTCGTTAAAAGTCTCAGCGG
>JBDTQZ010000473.1:0-2950 GCA_039931935.1 Burkholderiaceae bacterium
GTCGATGGGTGGGTTGATCGGCATCGGCCTCGCCGGCCAGGCCGATTCGCCGATCCGAAAGCTCGTTATCAACGACGTCGGTCCCCGGCTCGATGCGACGGCGATAGCGCGCATCGGCGACTACGTTGGTACGCCGATCTCTTTCACTGACGTCGAGCAGGCGGTGGACTACATCTCGACCATTGCCGCTCCGTTCGGATTGACGCGGCGCGAAGACTGGCGCGAGCTAGTTGAGCCCGGATTGAAGCGCGATGGCGCTCGGTGGACGCTGCACTACGACCCGCAGATTGCAGTGCCGTTCAAAGCGTCAACGCCGGAGCGTTCGAGCGCGGACGAAGCGGTCTTATGGGCGCTATACGACAACATCCGCTGCCCGACTCTGGTGATTCGCGGCGCAAACTCCGATCTGCTTTCTCGCGAAACATTGCGTGATATGGCCACGCGCGGGCCAAAGGCTCAGACGAGCGAGATTCCCGGGGTAGGGCACGCTCCGACGTTGATGCTGGACGACGAGATTGCAATTGTTCGCCAGTTTCTACTTGACGGCTTAGGTCGCTAGAACACACCACTCGCCAGACCTGCGGCCATCGCTGCGCCGAGCTCACGCGCACGGCTCAAGTCAGCCTCCGGTACTCGCTTCGGCGCCAGGATTTGCTCGGGTGTCTGGGCGCCGTTGCGCACGACAATGGGTGGCGCAATTTCCTTCAGACGAAGTCCGGTTGCGATGCGCTGGATCTGGAGTGCGGCTCCTTCACCGTCGGTGCCGGCTGCAATGATCGTCGCATACGGCCGGCCGTTGACCTTGTCCAGCGCGCCGTAGTAGATGCGATCAAAAAAATCCTTCATGCGCCCGGCCATCGTCGCCAGGTTTTCCGGCGTAACGAACAGATAGCCATCTGCGGCAAGAACGTGCGTAACGTCAGTGCCGGCCGCAGTGAGTAGCTCGGTGGTGCAGTCCGCATCGTCGCGCGCCGCCAGATACGCTGCGCTCGCCAGCTGTTGTGCCGCACCGGTCATCGTGTGGTAGACAATGATCAGCCGCTTCATCGCGGAGCAGCCAGCGGATCCTGCAGAAAAAACTGCGCGAGCAGTGCATACCACTCGGGAAACATGTTGTGCAACCGGGCGGGATCCACGAAGAACGTCTCGCTTGAAACCGCAAAGAACTCAGCCTCGTCGTGTGCCGCATACGGATCGAGTGGCAGGTGCGCGTAGTGACGATCGACGTCGTCGGACTCCGGATCAACATCGTCGGGCAGTTCAGCATCGATAAGGTCCAGCTCTGCCGCAAAACGGTCGAACGATTGATGCAAAACGCTGCGCCAGTGATCGGCCGATAACGGCTTGTGCATGGCGAGGAACGGCGGTACCCCATCGGCGTCGCCGTCGAGCAGGTCGATCTTGTGAACGAACTCGTGAATGACGACTGAATAGGCTGCGCCTGCCCCAGTCGCGCTTTGCTGCGCGTCCTCCCATGACAACACCAGCGGACCGCCATCCCACGCTTCGCCGGCAATCGGCTCTATGTACTCGTGTACGACGCCGTCGTCATCGGTAACGCTGCGTGGAACCAGAAACTCGTTCGGATACACGACGATGCTCTTCCAGCCGCGATACCAATCGAGCCCAAGGTTGAGCACCGGCAGGCAGGCCTGCACTGCAATGTTGACCTGCATTGCTGCGGTCAACTCGAGCCCCGCCGCTGCCGACATTTGCTTGTCGGCAAGCAGTTGCGACGCAAGGGCGCGCAACTGGTCGCGCTCGTCTGTTGTCAGCCGCGTCACGAACGGTAGTGATGCGCAATTGAAGGTCCAAAGCGAATCCGGAATCGCCACCGACGGCGATCGTGTCCAACGGCCTAACAGCGTGCGCATCCTGGAATTGTGCCGTACAGGCCGCTTATCCTTACGCTAATGCATATCGCGCATCCCATCGAACTGACGCCGGCGCCGCTCGATCTCGATCGCACGCTGGCGTTGGTCGAACCGCTGTATCAGGATAAGTCGCTCGCGACCGGCGAGCCGTTCCTGGCGCACGCACGCGGTACGGCGGAGATCGTCGCGCCGCTTCGGAACGATGCCGATTTACTTTGCGCAGCCTGCCTGTTCGGTGTGCACGACGTTCTGCGCGACCCGGACGAGTGGCTGCGAGCGCGTTTTGGTGCTGGAGTTGCGAAACTTGTGACCGATCTTCGCCAGCTGATGAAGCTCTCGGAGCTGACTCGGAAACATAGCGATGCAACGACCGGGCGGCACGGCATCGATGATCAGGCGGAAGCTTCGCGCCGCATGCTGATTGCGATGGCCAACGATCTGCGAATTGTGCTGCTGCGTTTGGCGTCGCGTTTGCAGACGCTGCGCTATTACGCGGCCAGCAAAGTACCCGGGCCGGAGCCGATCGCACGCGAGACGATGCGGCTTTACGCGCCGCTCGCCAACCGTCTCGGTATCTGGCAGTTGAAGTGGGAGCTGGAAGACCTGTCGTTCCGCTTCCTCGAGCCCGACACGTACAAGGAGATTGCGCATCTGCTCGACGAGAAAAGGATCGAGCGTCAGGACTTCATCCTCGACGCGACGAAGCGCGTGCAGCAGATCTTGAGTGAAGCGGGAATCGCCGCCACTGTTGTCGGGCGGCCCAAGCACATGTACAGCATTGTCAACAAGATGCGCACCAAACGGCTTGCATTCGACCAACTGCGCGACGTGCGTGGGCTGCGCGTCATCGTGGGCAGCGTTCCCGATTGCTACCAGGCGCTGTCGTCGATCCATCAGGAGTGGACCGCGGTGGCCGGTGATTTCGACGATTACATCGCGCGGCCAAAGCCGAACGGTTATCAGTCCCTGCACACTGTAGTCACCGACGAGCATGGCCGCGCGCTCGAGATTCAAATTCGCACGAGGCAGATGCATGAATCCGCCGAACTCGGATTGGCCGCCCACTGGCGCTACAA
>JBDTQZ010000474.1:0-2944 GCA_039931935.1 Burkholderiaceae bacterium
CCCAGGTTTGGATCCCGGTACGCTCGAATCTGTGCCGGCGCCTGCGGCACAAATGGAGTCCTCATCAGCGACGTCGCCGAAGCCGGTGCAGCAGCGCTGCTCGCGGCGGACGACTGGCCGCTCCAAGGCGCGCCAGACCGAAAGCCCAGCCCCGGCATAAACGTGAGCGCTGCTGCGCCTGGCAGCGGCGCAACCCCGAAGCGACCTCCATTGCTTCCCGCAGCCAGTTGAGTCACCGAGCAACGAGACTCCATCTGCGTTGCCATCGTCTCCTCGAGAATGACCCACCCTGACTGCTCGCGCACCAGCACCACCGTGTATTCGTCGTCCCAATAGCAGCGATTTGCTGAGTAACGCCTGGCCCGGATCAGCAATCGCTCCCCTCGCTGCTCAACGGTGCCCTGGTGAAAATTCGAAGCGTCCGCCTCTGCCCTGCCCCTCAGCATCGACTCTCGCATCAAAGCCTTGAACGAACGACCATCAACGACAGTGGTGGCGCCTGCACGGTCCGCTGCGCGCGCGCGAATCGTGGCCTTGTCACTGTAGAGATCGAGCAGTTCAGGGCTCTGCGTCGCCGACAGTTCCGCATAGCGGCGCAGAAACGCCTTGGATTGCTCAACCAGGGACGCATCAACAGTCGAAGCTGCGACCGCCGTCCCGATCACGTTGCAGGCCAGTGCAACGGCCGCAAGCGACCCGAAATTCGAGTTACCCACTCGCACCGGCCACTCCTCGTTTCCTGTCGAATCCGAAATAGGGTCTACGCACGGGCGAGGCCTTGGTCGCGATCAGGCAGTGTCTTCACGCGCGCGATGCGCTGCTCGGGCGGAGACTTCGGCACGGTGTCTATGGTTCGATTCACCGATCGGTTCATCGTGTCCTTGATCTTTGGGCTCGGAATCGATTCGCCGTTCTCGATGCGGCGCGCCAGATCCTCGCGCACGTATTTGACGAATGTGTCACGGTCGTCCGCTTTGTCCCACAGCCGCTTTACGAACAGTTCCGCCACGCGCACCGTGGCAAAGGCGGCGGCGAGTTCAGGATGCTCTCGCACAACGGCTTCCTTGGCGGATTGGCCGTTGCGAAATGCCTTTGCTGCTTCCGAGCGCTGCTCCGACGTGCTTTCCTCCCGGTTCCGATCTGACTCCACCCGGCCAGCCCGAGTCGCGACGTCGCTTGAGAGATTCGCGCCCGCTTCTGCTGCCGATGCTTGATAGCGCTCCGGAGCCTTGAAGTACTCGGATTTCTCGACGACCCATGCATTGCGGTGCGTATCCAGATTGCGCTCGCCGATGTCCCGGCCTTCGGCGTCCCTGACCGGCACCGTGACGGTGACCGCCTTGGATCCGGTCTGCCGAATGCCGACGTCGTCCCCTGCAGCCGGCCGCGTGGACGACTTCTCAAGCGCCTGTTGCAGTCCGATTCCCCAGTACGTTTGGCGTCCTGCCTCGGCATCAAGCGTTACGTAGTAGCTCGGGCTCTCCTTCGGATCGTGCCTGTACCTGGCCGGGCCATGCTCGACCAGTTTGCCCACCACCAGGTCCTTCCGGGGATCAACGGCCCGCGGCCTTTCTGGTCCGTTCCCGCCTGAGCGGTCTGCATTCGCGTGTTGTGTGGCCTCATCGCGCACTACTTCGTTGCGCACGCCGCGTCTTTGCACCTCGCGCTCAAGCCCCTCCCACTCCACCTGTGTTGGGCTGTACCCTTTCACCGTCAGGCCTGCCGATGCGCCTTCGCGCCACACTTCGCGCCGGAATGTTTCAGAGCCACGAACCTGGATCGCCTCCCAGTTGCGCTCGCGCGCGATGTCAACCAAGGTCTTGATCACTTCCCTGTTTTCAGTTTCGGCCTGGAGTCTGGTGCCAGCATCCCGGAACGCGAGCGTGCGATCGGGAAAGTAGTATCGATCGTCGATCTTCAAGTAGCGCTGCGCGACCGCCGGTGGAATCGACGTGGTGTCAGGCGGCCGTCGGCTTTCGCGCACACCATCACTTACGTCGTCGCCCTTCGCAGTTGAGTCTCTCTGCTCGGACTGACCAGCGCCCTTCTCGGAACCCCGACGCCTCAGGAAACTACGGACTGCCGTCAGAACCGCTGCTACCTTGACTGCGGTAGCGGCGACCTGGGCGTCGGAGCCTCCCAAAGCTGCCACCTGAATTCTTGTCGCCAACGCTCCCGCGACGGCGGCCTGCCCACTGTCCGTGGCTGCGACTTCGCGATCGCCTCCGTTTCGCTTCAGTTCTGAACTGGCGTACTCGACCACATTCGACGCGCGGGGCAGCACAATTTCACGCCGCTCGAGCGATCGACCGCGCAACACGCCATTGACCTGCTCGCGCGAGCCTTCGCTTTGGCGAGACGCACTGTTCTCGATCGCCTGCACGTTGCGAAGTCCAAGCGTTTCGAGCGCTTGTTCACGATCCAGCGTTGCCTGTGCGAGCTCGCGCCGCCCGTTCAGAAAGCGCACATTGACCTCGCGCACTTTGCCTGACTCGAGACGAGACTCGTAGCGCAGCTCGGTGGCGGATTCGCCATTGACTTGAATCGAGCCTGTCTGCGTATCTGCCATCACGAGCCTCCCCGTTCAGCTCTCGACCAGGTCGTCCAACCAGGTGTCGACGGCTTTGCGAATGTCGTCGTCGCTGGTCGATGCCGGTATCACGACGTCATCGAAGGTGACTGCAAAGTCGTCCAACTCCATTGCATCGAGTCGCTCCATGTCGGCCGCTGCCACCGGTCGAGCAACTTCGAAGGTGTTCGAAGCAGCAGCCGCCGCTTCGACGATGTTCTGCACCACATTGACGCGATGTACGCCGACACGACGATCGGACAACCCCACCAGCGGGATCAGAGGAGGCGGCAGCAAGCGCTGCATGAAATGCTTGTCCTCGTAGTAACGGATCTTGTCGGCCATCAACGGCAGGACGCCCTCGTAAAAGACGAT
>JBDTQZ010000475.1:0-2940 GCA_039931935.1 Burkholderiaceae bacterium
GCGAACCGACAGTGCATTGCTTTGCACTTCGTTCAGTCGTTGCCGCAAGGCTTGCGTTTTTTCCATGATGCCGAGCTGATTTTGCACGTGGTGTCCCACTTCGTGCGCTATGACATAGGCCTGTGCGAAATCACCCGGTGCTTTGAAGCGCTCCTGCAGGGCACGGTAAAACGCGAGGTCGATGTAGACGCTTTGGTCGAGCGGGCAGTAAAACGGTCCCATCGCCGATTGGCCGGTCCCACACGCCGAGCGTGTGGCGCGCTCGAAGATGACGACTTTGGGCTCGCGATACTCGCGGCCGAGTTGCTTGAACAACGCGTTCCAGGTTTTCTCTGTATCCAGCAGCACGCCTGAAACGAACTGGCCGGCCGCATCGGTTGGAGCTTTCGCCGGACCTTGCGGCGCTCGGGATTCCTGCACCGTCTGTGCTGTCTCGGCCAGGCCGAGAATGACGCGCGGATCAATGCCAAAGAACAACCCGACGACGACGAGCACTAAGGTGCCAATGCCCCCGCCGATCAGTCCGCGGCCGCCGAAAGACTGTCCGCGCCGGTCTTCAACGTTAGAACTTTGGCCCTCGATGCGCATGCTTGTCTCCCCGTGAGCTCGTCACGGGGAATTCAAGCACAGAGTGGGCCAGGGTGTTACCGACCGCCGTGGTGATCGTGACGATCATAACGATCGTTCCCGTGTTGCTGCCAGTCGCGGTGCTGCCAGTGCTGCCGGTAGTGACCGTGGCCGCGATACCCACCATAACCCCAGCGGGGCGGCGGCGCGTAGATCACTGGCGGCGGCGCGTAACCGTAATGACGCGGGTAGTAAACCGGCTCGGGCTGGTACACCGGCTCGGGCTGGTACACCGGCACGGGCTGGTACACCGGAACGGGTTGATACACGGGGACGGGCTGGAAGACTCGATGCGGGAACTGCGGAAAGTGTGGCGCACCGATACGAATCCCGAATTCAGGAGTGTTGACCCGGATCGAGACGCCGTTGGCCTGCGCTGCCGACCAAGGAGCCATGGCGGCAATCACCAAAGCGCTGAATGAAGCACCGATCAAAAATTTACGTTTCATCATTGACCTCCAAGGTGTTACAGGAGGTTCAACGACGCGTTGGGTACGCTAGCTGACGCCGGTTCGTTTCAAGGTGTAACCGCTAAGCCAGTGCCAGACCGGCTTTCTGGAGCCGCCATACCGACAGTAAATCACGCTCGCGCTCGCGCGTTATCTTGCCGACGCGGCGCTTGTCGTCGTGTTCCGGGATGCCCGCTTCAAGAATGTCGCTGACGGTGACTGCCATCGGGCGCGTGCGCAGCCCGTTGCGGCGTGCGCGCGTCGTATCGACCACGTGAAAGCCGCGCGTCTGCGGATCGTGCGTTGGAATCCACAGCGGAAGTTCGGTCCAGGGCTGCACGCCTTCACGCTCGAGAAATTTTTGATCGACCCATTCGACTTCGACGTCCTCGCCCGAAATCCAGCGGCAAGTGTCCAGAAGCTCGCCAAAGGTCGCGCCTTCGTTAGGGCCGGTCGCGTTAAATGCGCCGCTGGCGCGCAGCATGATGAGCCGCATAATCAATGCCGCGAGATCGCGCGAATCGATGAATTGGATCGGCGTTTCGGGCGAGCCCGGCGCAAGTACCCGGCCACCCGCGCAGATACGCCACGGCCAGTAGGAAAAACGGCCGGTCGGATCGTTAGGTCCCACGATCAGGCCGGGCCTGATTATTAGCGCCTGCTGCCCGAACGCTCGCGCGACGGTCCGTTCGCACTCGGCTTTTAGCGGCCCATAGTTGGCGCCGTTGATTGTCTCCCGGTCGACTTCTTCGGCGGTTGCCAAAGGGTCCTGTTCACGGATCGGTACGTTCGCGAACGAGGAGTACGCCGAAACACTCGAGATGAAGACGTAACGCTCGCAACTGTCAAACAGCGCAGCACAGCTTGCCTCGACATCCTGTGGCCGGTAGCCGCAGGTGTCGATCACCGCGTCCCACTTGCGTCCCATCAGCAGGTGCAGGTCTTCCAAGCGGTCGCCGACGATCCACTTGACGCCCGGTGGCCACCAGTTGCGAGACTGGCCGCGATTGAAGACCGTGACTGTGTGCCCACCCACCAGGGCAGCTTGCAACAGAGACTGCCCGAGAAAGACACCGCCGCCGATGATCAGCAAGTTCATGACGGCATCTTAGGGTCCAAATGGACGGACGAAAATTACCGTAGATGCGGGTTCAGCCGCCGAAAAGCCGCTTCAGCCTGCCGGTCGTCGCTTCGGTGCGATGCGCACGCCTTACGGCAGCGCGCGCTACCGGGCCAGCAGTGTTTCGACTTCCGGATGACGCCGTGCCCACGCCGCGACGAATGAGCACACCGGCAGGACATCCATTCCGTTTTCCCTGGCGTGATCGAACGCAGCACGCACCAGCATCGAAGCAAAGCCCCGTCCTTCGAGCTGCGGCGCAACTTCTGTGTGCACGAGCATCATCGTGTTGCCGTGCATCCGGTAGTCGCAGCGGCACAGCAGCCTGTCGACGGTTGCTTCGAATCGCTTCGCCGCTGCGCTGTGCCTGATCTCGATACTTGCGTTAGCCGAGCTTGCCATCACAGCTCCGGGCGAGGAGATGCGTAAGACTACCGCCCGCGACGATGCGCCGGTTGGAGTAGCCCCGGAATGTTGGTACGTACGGTCGAGGCGCTGTCAACCGGCCGGCGTTGTGGAGCGGGCTTTGAGTGCTTCGGTTGGGCATGGGCTTCGACGGGGCGCGCAGGTTGACCATTCGATTTCGAAGACTGATGCCTGGCGGGCTGCCCGTTGCCGCTCTTGCGCGACTGACCTTGCGGCGGACGGCGCGCAGCTGTGCGCTGCGGGCGATCTCTTTGCCCGCGTTCATTCTTATTTCCCTGGCCGCGCTGTCGCACGATCGGTTCAGCGCGCTCGTGCGGG
>JBDTQZ010000476.1:0-2939 GCA_039931935.1 Burkholderiaceae bacterium
CGAGGTCGTATTTCTTGATGACCCGGTTCAAGTGCACGTAAATGAAGTTCTGCCCAGGGGTCGTGCCCCAGTGTCCCAGCAGCATGCGTTTCACATCCGCGAGCGCCAGAGGCCGCTTCAATAGCGGATTGTCGTAAAGATACATCTGGCCGACCGACAAATAGTTGGCGGCGCGCCAGTAGGCATCCATCTGGTGGAGCAGTTGCGGCGTAAGTGTCATGTTTTTCACTGTTGGGAATGGGTCCTAACACTTTCACCCCGACGCGTGCGCGGGACTGTCCCAGTGCGGGAAGAACGCTGGCGTGCCCGCTGCATATCGCCGGTATTCGTCGCCAAACTCCGCTTCCGCGTTGCGCTCCTCGCGCTTGGCAAGCAAAACGTACTCGGGTAACCGAATCACCCCGGCGTCTTAAGCTCGATTGAGCAAGCGATCTGTCGCGCGATTTTACGATACGCGCAGTGGTATGTCCGTGCGTTGACGAACTTCTGAGCCCTCGAAAGACCGAAGACCGATTAATGTGCGAGTTTACATGTCTGTTACCGCACAGACCGCTGCGCGACGAACCTGCTTGAATATCGTATTCGAACGTTTTGATGCGGAGAGGATCCAATGTCTCGAAACTTGGTTCTGATTCAGGACGATCCCTAGGCGGCGTGGGCCAACGTTGCGGCAGCGCCGACACGGGCCGAACATTGCGGGGCCGGTGCTCATGACGCTAGGCCGTTCTCGCTGGGGAGCGCCGCACGATCCCATCGCTGCTAGCTTGACCTGTGCGCCACGCACAGATTGCACGATGCACCGTGGTCCCTAGCCCATTGCATTTCCACCACATAGCAATGCGCCGGGCACAACGCTGTTCGTCGGCGAAGATACAACAACTTGAAGGCGTACTACCGTGTAGTTCCTATTCTCAACCCTTTGGAAAGAGGGATCACCATGCAAACTGAACTTATGAAAGTAACTGGCATGACGTGCGGTGGCTGCATCAGCAATGTGACGCAGGCGCTGAAGGCGATTGACGGAGTCGGTGACGTAAAGGTGTCGCTCTCAGCCGGCGAAGCCACGGTCGAATACGACGAACGGCTGACGTCGTCCGATCAACTGAAATCGGCCGTGAAGGGCGCGGGCTATGGCGTGGATTTGACCAACGCCGAACGTGGTCAAAAATCCAAAGGTGGCTGCTGCAGCTAACTCGCGCCGACAACACCATCAGGAGGTCTCGCTTCACGGCAGACAGCGCAGATCTGCGGCACGTCCACTCGGATGCGGGTCGAGAGCAGGTAATAAAATGAGATTTTCGCCATTGCGCCGATAGTGTCGGAATGCGATGACGTACGCGCCTGTGGCGCGTGACTTGAATATGAATGCGGTTAAGGAAGCGCAATGAAAACGAGCGTTATTGAAGTGCGCGACATGCTGTCGGTATTGGCCGTGGACGAAGTAGAAAAGCGGATTAGCGAGGTGCCGGGTGTCGAAAGCGCAACAGCCAATTATGCTGCGGGAAGCGCCACGGTGCGCTACGACGAAACCCGACTAGAGGTCGCCGATATCAAGGCGATCATTCACCAACGCGGGCATCTGCCTGCGAGCGAATCCGTGCTTGAGCAAGAGAGTGTACACATGCCGGCGCGGAAACTTGCCGCGCTGGCAACGTCGGCAGCTGCGCTAGCCTCCGGTTCAGCGCCCGCCGCCGTACCAGGGCCGGATGCGCAACCGTTAACGCCCGCAGCCGGTGCGCCGAAAGGTTCCACGGCCACATCCGCTGCGGCGCCCATGCCCTTCGCTCCCGCAGTTGACGGCCACAAGGGCCACGCAGCACCGGTCGTGCCGACGTCAACACCGATAGCTGCTGCAACGAAACCCGGCCCGGCAGCGCTAGCTACCGCGCCCACGCCCGCTGCACCAAAAGCCGCCTCGGACGCACCCGTTACCGCCCCAGAATCCGCCGACGGGCACGGTGGCCACACAGCGTCTAGCGCCCAGATGCCGCCGGAGATGGCGAAAGAGATGGGTCATGGCGGCACAGACCTGCCGGCCATGGTTCGCGACATGCGCAACCGTTTCTGGATCTGCCTGATCTTCACCGTCCCAATCTTTGTCTACGCCCCGATGGGAGACTTCTTCGAGCCGCCGGCTCCGCCGTTCGGGCTGGAGCTCAACCTATGGCTGCTCTTGTTCGCAAGCGCCGCGATCATCTACCCGAGCTGGCCGTTCTTCGTTTCCGCCTGGCGCGCGCTCAGGAAGGGCACGCTCGGCATGGCCGCGCTGATCGTCTTGAGCGTCGGTACCGGGTATCTCTTCAGCGTCGCCACTACTTTCTTTTTCAAGGACGGTGGGCAGTTCTTCGAAGCCGCTTCCGTGCTGCTGGTTTTCATCCTGCTCGGGCACTGGCTGGAAATGCGCGCCCGTGCGGGTGCGTCGTCCGCCATCAAGGCGCTGATGAACCTCACTCCCGCTAAGGCCAACGTCGTGCGCAACGGCGCCGAGGTCGAAGTTCCGACGGCGGAGGTGTTGGCCGGCGAGATCGTAGTGATCCGGCCGGGCAACAAAATCCCGGTCGACGGCACGATCGAATCCGGCGAATCATTGGTCGATGAGTCCATGCTCACCGGCGAGTCGATGCCGGTTCAGAAGGGGCCAGGCGCCACAGTGATCGGTGCGACTATCAACAAGAGCGGCAGCTTTCGCTACAAAGCGACGAAGGTCGGGGCCGACTCGGCGCTGGCGCAGATCGTAAAACTTGTGCAAGAGGCCCAGAACTCAAAGGCACCGGCGCAACTACTCGCGGACAAGGCCGCGCAATGGCTGGTGGTCGTCGCGATTGTCATCGGTCTGGCCACCTTTGCCGTGTGGTTCTGGTGGATCGGGCAGCCACTGTTGTTCGCGGTAACGCTGACTATTACGGTCTTCGTGATCGCCTGCCCGGATGCGTTGGGAC
>JBDTQZ010000477.1:0-2934 GCA_039931935.1 Burkholderiaceae bacterium
ATAAGCCCCCACATGCGATCGACGTATTCCGCGGCTTCAACGCCGTAGCTTCGCCCGAACAGTCGCGCCAATCCGGCGTGCGCAACTGCAATGTGAAGACCGTCCGAGTAATTGTCTGCTACATTCTTCCAGTTAACTGCACGCGGCCGCAGCGTCACACGCCCCAGCGCGCGCAAGTCCTCGAAGCGGTAAGGCGCAATCAACTCCTCGTAGGGTGCCATCATGGTGGCGACCGAGGGTCCGCCGCCTGATAGGCGCACGAAGATAAAGCCTCTCCAGACTTCGAGTTCGACCGGGATTAGCCCGTGTGCTTCCATGTCGAGCCCTGGATAATCGCTCTTGCCCGGCACGCCGATCAGTCGTCCATCGAGGCCATAAGTCCACCCGTGATACGGACATGTCAGACGCTTCGCACAGCCCGAGACGTCACTTAGAAGGCGCGATCCGCGATGTCGGCACACGTTCGTGAACGCACGCACACGCATGTCGTCACCGCGAATGACGACAACGCTTTCATTCAGAAACTCGAATGCCTTCCAGTCGCCCGGGTTCGCAATGTCGCTGGTATGACATACGACCTGCCAGCTCGGTCGCATCACGCGAGCCATCTCAACATCAAAAAACTGCGGGTCGCGGTAGGTCCACGACGGAAGGCTCCAGCCGTCTTCGGGGTCGTTGCTCATGCAAGTCGCGAGTGCTAACCCGCTGAAGCTCGTCGTCAGTAGGCTTACAGACGCCGCTGATGATCGCGATCGATCTCGCTCATGCGTATCGCTTCTCGAGCTCGCTGAACTTTTCCGCGTCCAGCACCTTCTGTCGCTCGGCGAACATCATCAGCTTCGATTCAATACCGGCGACGGATCCGGTGTCGTGCAAATGGCGCAGCACTTGTTGCATTGCGAGCAGCGAAGCCTGCAGCGCTGCGTTCGCATAGAGAACGACCGCATAGCCGGCCTTTGCCAGTTCTTCGCGCGGGAGCAACGGAGTCTTGCCGCCGATCACCATGTTGCAGAGGTGAATACCCGGCACTTCGCGCGGAACAGCCAATAGTTCTTCCTTCGTCAACGGTGCCTCGACGAACAGAAAATCAGCGCCCGCCTCCTGGTACGCCCGGGCGCGATCGAGCGCCGCCTCGAAGCCTTCTACCGCACGCGCATCGGTCCGCGCGAGAATCATCATGTCCGGATCGATACGTGCATCGACGGCGGCCTTCAGCTTCGACACCATTTCCCGCTTCGGAATCACATCCTTGCCCTCGAAGTGACCGCAGCGCTTCGGGTACGTCTGATCCTCGAGCATGATCGCATTGGCGCCGGCGCGTTCGAGCAACTTCATGGTCCGGCGCGCGTTGATCGCATTGCCGAAGCCCGTGTCGGCATCGGCGAGGATTGGGATACCGACTGCATCGCGTACCGCCGCGACATGAGCCGCGAGCTCAGTGACCGAAACTAACCCGATATCCGGCATGCCGAGGTAGGTGTTGGCGACCGCGGCGCCGCTCAACATCAGCATCTTGTATCCCGCCGCTTCGATCAACCGCGCAGCGAGCGCGTTGGCTGCGCCAGGCATCAGATGTCCGGCACCTGCCACCAACTCACGGCGCAAGGCTTTATTCAGAGAATCCGTCATTCGATCTTGCATTCACTCAGCGCTGCTCGCGGCAGTACAGCGCGCTCGACATCAACCGCCTGTACATGCGTTCTCCCTTTCGTCTTTCGTTATCAATGCCTGCTACTTCGACCCTAGCAGTCCCGGCAAGACTCGCTCGATTTCACCCTTAAGCAATCGATCCAGAATGTTGACCTTAGCTTGCGCGTCGAGCACCTCCCACGGTTGCAGCGCATCTCTCGAATCGCCCATCGAAAAGCTCTCCGCCGCCTCAATCCGTCGCTCGGCGATGACACGACCGTCGGCGTCAGCCAGCACCAGTCGCACGTATGCGAAAGGCGCAAGAAAACCTGTCCCTATATAGCCCGTATCCGCGGACTTCAACGGCGTGACCGCGTCGACGTAGAAGCCGACGCCTTCCAGGCGCCCTAATCCGAGCGTTCCGTTGTAGACGGGAATTCGCGCCTCGGACCGGTGCTTCAACACCATTAATAGTCGGTCGGCACCGCCCGCGGGCAGTGCCGCTGCGAACGCGCGAACGACGGCGTCGGTGGGCTTCGCTCCCATCAACGCTTCGCGTTGAACCGAAAATAAGCTCGCATTGGCCGCCGCCAACGCTGCGACCTCACCGCCCGCCTGCGTCCCCTTGAAGGCGGCATCGAGATTGCGGAGCACCAGCCGATCGAGCGTGTTGTCCGGCAGCGCGGCAATATCGCGCTGATTGCGATCGAGACGGCTGCCGGTCTGCAGCTTCGCGTAAACGACCGTAAGCTGATCGCCGACTGCGGATAGCAACGCGTAGCGGACAGGAGGCTGCGCCGACTGGGCCCATGCATTACCGAAGGTCGCTGAAACAACTACTAGTGCTTGGAAGATCACTCGAATGCTCATTTTTTTCGTCCCGTAGCTATGCCTCTCTCAGGCGGTAGCGTACAGCCCACGCCGGATCACAACGAGATGTTCGCATGACACTGTTACGTGAGCTGGTCGATGCTTCAGAGCGTGTCGGCAGCACGGCGAGCCGACGCTCGAAAGTCGCGGAGATTGCCGCGCTGCTGCGTGAGCTGCAACCCGACGAAATCGACGTCGGCGTGGCATTCCTTGCAGGCGAAACCCGGCAGGGAAGAACCGGCATTGGCTACTCGCTGATCGAAAGCGCGCGCGTCGCTGCTGCGTCCAGCCCCGGCCTCGAGCTGCGCAGCGTGAACCGCACGCTGGATCAGATCGCAGGCACCGCCGGTCGCGGCTCAATCGCCGAGCGTACCCGGCTGCTGACCGAATTGTTCGCGGCCGCTACCGAGCGCGAGCAAGCGTTTCTTGTACGAC
>JBDTQZ010000478.1:0-2925 GCA_039931935.1 Burkholderiaceae bacterium
GCCATCGCTCCTTCAGGCATTTCATGAACGCCTCCAACGTCGCAACCGCTCTGAATGCCCGGCGATCTTCAATGTCCCGCGTCGGCCTGCTTGCGTTTTTTGCTCTACTAGCTCCGTGGCTCGCAGCGTGGCTGCTGCCGTCGTTCGCGCAGCCGCAGTCGTATCACGACTACGCAGACCAGCGCTTCTGGCTCGGCCTGCCGCACGCGGCCGACGTACTGTCGAATCTGCCGTTCCTCGCGGTCGGTGCCCTCGGACTTCACTTTGTGTTGCACGGTTGGCGTGCAAAGAACCCCGACGCGTTCTCGGATCAGCGCGCGGCATGGCCGTATGCGCTGCTGTTCGCCGGTGTGGTGCTGACGGCGTTCGGCTCCGCCTGGTATCACGCACAGCCGAACGACACGACCCTGCTGTGGGATCGCTTGCCGATGGCGTTCGGCTTTGCAGGACTGGTCGCCGGCACCTTGACGGATCGCGCTCCGCAGCGGATTTCGCAGTGGCTGTTTGCGTTCGCGACCGTCGGTGCCGGCACCGTGCTGTTTTGGCACGTGTCCGGAAACCTGTTGCCGTATCTGGTGATGCAAGTGGGCTTCATCGCCTCTGCGTTGATCGCAACGGCTTGGATAACGCCGCGCTACACGCATGCGAAGCGCGTTTATGCGGCTGCGGGGTTGTATGCGGTCGCAATGGTTTGCGAACGGCTCGATCATCAGGTGTACACATTGCTCGACGGGTGGATCAGCGGGCACACGCTGAAGCATATGTTTGCATGCGCGGCCATTCTGTCGGTCTTGTCGATGCTGCGCGCGCGGCGGCTCGCGTCAGTCAACGAGATTGAGAAGCCGAAGTCTGATTGCGTATTCGTAAGCGGGGCGTCCGCATAACGCGGGATATCAATCTTTACATTGCACTCGTTCGCTCAATGTGAGCGGCGAAACATATGAGAGATTGATATGACGAAACGTTTGGCGGCTCTGGTAGCGGTAGCAACCGGGGCGCTTGCGTTGCCCTTTATCGCCAAGGCGAATGAGCCTTCGCACAATGTAGGTGGCGAGCGCGGTTTTGTTTTCCACGACTCGGGTGGCCAGGCAGCTCGCAGCGACTCGTTTGAAATGGCGCGGCCGCTAGCGGATTCCGGTTGGCGCTACGTCGGTGGCGAAGCTGTCTGGATTTACGTGGGGCAGGGCAACCGTTCAGCCGGCACACGGGCCGGGAACAGAAGCTGGAAGCGGACGCCATAAGGTCCGCTTTCGGCTTCGACTCGACCGCCGTGCAATCGCATAATCGAGTCCACGATCGAAAGCCCCAGGCCGGCTCCTTCCGCGGTGGATTGATGTGCGTCCGATCCGCGCGTGAAGCGTCCGAAAAGACGCTGCAGTTCGCTCGCGCCCAATGCGTGCGCTTTGTTTTCGACCCGTAATGCGACAAATTCCTGGGCCGTCGGCGCAACGCTGACGCTGATCACTGCGCCTTCCTCCGAATAACGCACCGCGTTTGACAACAGATTGGTAATCGCCCGCCGTGCCATCGATCGGTCGCAGGCAGCGGTGCCGTTACCGGTGACATTTATCTTCTTGCCTTGTTCGGCTGCAGCAGCTTCGAAAAACTCCGCGACATTGCGTGCCTCACCCGCCAGATCGACTGTTTCAAGATTGAGCTTCAGCATGCCGCGGTCGACACGGGCCAGAAACAACATGTCCGACACCATTCGCTGCAGCCGCTCCACCTCAGCGAGATTCGAATGCAGCGCGTCCTCATACTCGGCGCGAGTCCGCTCGCGCCCAAGGGTCACCTGGGTTTGCAGCAACAGATTGTTAAGCGGTGTGCGCAATTCATGCGCGATGTCGGCGGAGAATTCTTCGAGCGTACGGAACGACGCCTGCAGTCGATCGAACATCCGGTTGATCGAATCGATCAGGCCACGGATTTCGGCAGGTGCGTCTTCGGAACGAAGCGGTTGCCCCAACCGATGCGCAGTGACCCGTTCGGCCTCGCGTGCTATGACCGCAATCGGCGCCAGGCCGCGGCGGGCGATCACCCAACCGAGCGCGGCACTGGCAAGGATGCCAAGTCCTCCGGAGATAAGCATCGCGCCCACAAAGCGTTCGAGCAATCTCTGCGCGGCGCTGACGTCGACTGCGACGTACGCCATAAATTCGTTATTCGGCGATACGACGTGACGCAAGCGGCGTAACCACCAGATGCCATCCGCCAGGCGGATTTCTTCCACCGCCAAGGTCGACGAAATGGGTTCCGTCCTGTTGCGTTCGAGCAGTGTCTGCAACTCGGGCGCCGGCGTTACCAGCCACTGCGCGCCCTGACGAAGCCCGATTTGTAAGTGCGGATGCCCAATCCCGATTTCTGCGAATCGATTTGCGTTCGCCTGAATTTGCTCCGAGGATTGAAGTTCGCGCAGCAGATATAAAACGACTTCGGTTTTACCGTCGATTTCCTCGCGGTCACGCGCCTCGAGCTGCACGCGAAGCATCCATGCGAGCGAGGCTCCAAGTATCAGCAGCAGCGCCGACGAAGCCACAGCAAACAACAGCGCCAGACGCGCTGCGAGCGAGGCGCGAAAATAGCGGCGGCCGAGTGCAGACAAGCTGACTCTACTGCCTGACCTCGTCACCGCGGTCCTCCAGCACATAGCCGAAGCCGCGCACGGTGTGGAGCAACTTCTGCGGATAAGGGTCGTCGATCTTCGCGCGTAGGCGGCGCACGGCCACTTCAACGATGTTGGTGTCGCTATCGAAGTTCATATCCCACACCTGCTCGGCGATGACGGTACGAGACAGCACCTCTCCCATTCGCCGCAGCAGCAGCAACAGCAGCGCATATTCCTTCGCGGTCAGATCGATGCGCTGTCCGGCCCGCTCGACTCTTCGCCGCAGCAATTGCACTTCGAGATCCGCCACGCGGATGACG
>JBDTQZ010000479.1:0-2914 GCA_039931935.1 Burkholderiaceae bacterium
CAAGCCAGCACCTTCGTTTCAACTGGTGCAACTCGCTCGGCCGGAGCAAACGTTTTCGCCGCAGCAGATGAAGGGCGAAGTGTGGTTGCTTAACGTGTGGGCCTCGTGGTGCGTCGCGTGCCGCATCGAACACCCGCTATTGGTCGATCTGGCGAAGAAAGATGCCATTCCCATCATCGGCTTGAACTACAAGGACAAGCGTGACGCGGCGTCAGGCTGGCTCGCGCAGTTCGGCAATCCGTACAAGCTTTCAGTCGTCGATAGCGATGGCCGCGTTGGCATCGACTACGGTGTCTACGGCGTGCCGGAGACGTTTGTGATCGACAGGGCGGGCGTGATTCGCTTCAAGCAGATCGGGCCCATCACCGAGGATGTATGGCGCACCAAGATGCTGCCGCTGGTGCAGCAGTTGCGGCAATCATGACGATGTGGCGAGCTTCAATCGCGTGCCTTCTGCTGGCGCTGATAACGAATAGCGCTGTCGCGGCCAGGCCGGCAGCGCAGTTTGACGCGAGCGCCGCGCGACGCGCGGCAGCACTGGCCGAGCAATTGCGATGTCTGGTGTGTCAGAACCAATCGATCGCCGAGTCAAGCGCCGAGCTCGCGGTGGATCTGCGGCGCGAGATCGGCGAGCAGATCCGTGCGGGGCGCAGCGACCAGGACATCATTGACTTCATGGTGGCGCGTTACGGCGACTTCGTGTTGTACCGACCACCGGTCAAGCCGCATACGTGGCTGTTGTGGTTCGGCCCCGCGTTGCTTGCGATTGCCGCGTTGATCGCGTTTGCGCGCGCGCTGCGCAATCGCCGCCGGCGCGCAGTCGAGCGACCGCTAACGGAAGCCGAACACGCCGAGGCCGAGCGCCTGCTTGGCGAACCCGTTAGACCCAACCAGTGACGACTTTCGTAATCATCGCCGTTGCGATGGTGACGGTGGCACTCGCCTGGATACTGTGGCCGCTGCTGAGGCCGACGACTTCGCGTTCGGTCGAGCACTCCGCCGCCAACGTGTCGATATTCAAAGATCAGTTCGCAGATCTCGACGCCGATCTAGCGCGCGGGACGCTGTCACCGGAGCACCACGCCGAGTCCAAGAGCGAACTCGAACGGCGGCTGCTCGACGAGGCACGCGGTCCGAAATCAGCGCGCATCGAGCGCCGCCCGCGTAGATGGCCTGCAGCAATCGTTGCGCTGATCGCCCCGCTAGCGGCCGCAGGCTTGTACTGGAAAATAGGTACGCCCCGCGCGTTGTCGCCGCAGGCAGCTACAAAGCAGGACTTAAATCAGCCGACCCGGGAGCAGGTCGACGCGATGATCGCGCAGGTCAAACAGCGTCTCGAGAAGGAGCCTGGCAACATCGAAGGGTGGACCATTCTGGCGCGCACGCATTACACGCTCGGTAACTTTCAGGAAGCTTCTGCCGCCTATGCAACGCTCAGCACGCTGATCCCCTATGACGCCGACTTGCTCGCCGACTACGCCGACGCGTTGGCGATGAGCCAGGGACGAAGTTTCGTCGGCAAGCCGATGGAGCTCGTTCAGCTCGCACTGAAGATCGACCCGACCCAGTGGAAGGCGCTTGCGATGTCGGGATCGGCTGCGTTCGAGCGTAAGGACTACAAGGCTGCGGCCGACTCCTGGCAACGTTTGCAGGACACGGCGCCTGTCGATTCGCCGATTCGTCAGCGCGTTCAAGCCAGCATCGACGAAGCGCGCTCGCTGGCGGGGATGCCGCCGGTGGCGCAGGACCAGAAGGGCGGCGCAGCCAGTGGGAGCGGCGAAGGCCGCAGCGTCAGCGGCATCGTCACGCTCAGTCCCACGCTGGCTGCCAAGGTGAAACCCGATGATTCCGTGTTTGTGTTTGCACGCCCGGCAGACGGCACGCGCATGCCGGTCGCGGTGGTCCGCGCACGGGTGAGTGAGCTGCCGCTGCGATTTACGCTGGACGATTCGCGCGCGATGGCACCGACCGCGAAGATCTCTGCGTTGACCGAGGTGATCGTCAATGCGCGAGTTTCGCGCTCAGGCAACGCGATCCCGGCAAGCGGTGACTTCGAAGGCACGACTGAGAAAGTCAAAGTCGGCACGCAGGGAATGTCACTCGTCATCGATCGCGCGATTCCCTAAGCGAGATTCTCGCAGTGGTGGCTTCAGCCGTTGTCTCAACCGTTCAGGGTCTATGGCGCGCCATCGTACTAGCGGGCCGGCGCGCGCTGGGTTTGCCTGGCCAGCTGAATACGGAAGACCGCCGCGTCCTCGAGCAGGTAATCCTGCCTGAGTACGCCAGTCGGCCCGATATTTCGCGCATCCTGTTCGTCGGATGCGCGGTGTACACGCAGCAGTACGACGAGCTTTTTGGTGACGGCGAGTATTGGACGATCGACCCGGTAGCACGGCGCCGCCGGTACGGCAGTACGCGTCACATCGTCGACACACTCCAGAACCTGGGCAGCCACGTCGCGCCCGAGTATTTCGATCTGATCGTTTGCAATGGTGTGTTGGGATGGGGGCTGAATACGCCGGCTGATGCTGAGGCGGCGCTAGCGGCGTGCTTCAAGCACTTGCGCGCGGGTGGCCATTTGCTGCTGGGATGGAACAACATCGCGCCGCGAAACCGCGTGGTGCCTGAAGACATTCCTGCGTTGAGGTCCTTCGACCGCGGCGACTTCGGGGCGGGGCGAAGGGATCGGGTGGAAATCAAGGCGTCTAACCGGCACGTGTTTGACTTCTACCGAAAGCGTCTTCTGGTTACTCAAAACGACCTTAAGAACATAGCTTAGCCTATTGATGTATATAATATTTTAGCCGAGCAGCTGGCGCACAGCTCGAGTGGGACTGCCGTTTGCACGCCGCCTCCCAGGTCCCCCCGAAAGCTTGCTTATGGCCGCTCGCTCTCTGCAATCCGTGACGATTAC
>JBDTQZ010000480.1:0-2900 GCA_039931935.1 Burkholderiaceae bacterium
ATTTCGCGGCGTCGAGTTCGACGCCATGCTGGCATCTGATGACGTGCCGGTGCTGATGCACGATCCGACGCTCGAACGCACCGGGCTCGTCAGCGGCGCGATCAGTGAACTGGCGGCCGCACAGCTCGAGCGCGTCGATGTAGGGGGCTGGCACTCGCCGCGCTTCGTCGGCGAGAGGGTGCCGACGCTGGAGCGAACGCTGCGCTTCTGCCGCGACCATGACGTGTGGGCGAATATCGAGATCAAGCCGGCGCCGGGGTTCGAGGCCGCTACCGGCGCTGCCGTCGCGCGCATGACGTGCGCCGTCTACGCCGGGCTGGTCCGGCCCGGAGGTGCATGTGCCGATCAGGTCGAGCCGCGGGTTCCGTTGCTTTCCTCGTTTTCGCCCGATGCACTGATCGCGGCACGCGAGGTCGCGCCAAACCTGCCGCTCGGTTGGTTGGTCGACGACTTGCTGCCCGATTGGCGCGAAACACCTACACGCTTGGGTTGCGTGTCACTGCATACCAATCACCGGCACCTGACCGCGCGACATGCTCGCGATATCAAGCGGGCCGGCATCTGGCTGTTTTGCTACACGGTCAATTCGCAGCAGCGGGCGCAAACACTGTTCGGTTGGGGAGTCGACGCGCTGTGCACCGATGCGATCGATCAGATTAGGGCAGACCTCCCAATCTGAGATGCGCTACTGCGGCGGCTGCGTATCTCCGAACGATGGGCGCGCCGCAATCTTTTCGTAATGCCGCGCCAGGTTGGGATGGGGACTGCGCCAGTTGAGGTCCTTGAAGCGGAAATCGAGGTACCCGAGCGCGCATCCGAGCGCGATATCGGCCAACGAGTATGCATGGCCGTTGCACCAAGGCTTCTCCGCGAGAGCGTGGCCCATCGCCCCGATGCCCGCGTGCACCTTGTTCATCTGCCGATCGACCCACTGTTCGCTCTGCCGCTCCGCCGGGCGCTGTGACCTCTCGAGCCGGACCAGAATCGCTGCGTCGGATATCCCATCAGCCAGCGCTTCCCACGTGCGTACTTCGGCACGCTCGCGGCCATTGGGTGGAATCAATTTCGCCACTGGCGTCAGCGTGTCCAGGTACTCGACGATGACGCGTGAATCGAATAGCGCACCGCCGTCTTCCATGATCAAGCACGGCACCTTGCCTAGTGGATTTGCATCATAGATAGACGTATCGGGCGACCACACGTCTTCCAACTCGAACTGGTACTCCAGGCGTTTTTCTGCCATCACGATGCGCACCTTGCGTACGTACGGGCTGGCGAGTGAACCGATCAAGCGGATGGTCTTGGACACGTTGCGCGCGGAAAAGAGAAGGAAATCAGTATATCGGCGGCGCGGCAGCCGGCAAGAGCAACACCATGGCAACACGTGCTTATGCAGATCAGCGATGCGCGTTTGATACACTGTCCCGCTCAGAAAGTTCTACACACTGAGCACACGCGCTGCATCGAGCTCAACCACCTCGCAAACGATTCCGCACGTAACGTGCCTGTCGAACTCGTTTCGCTGACCGCTATTTCGCCGCTGGACGGTCGCTACGGCCGGCACATAGCCGAGCTGCGAGACATTTTTTCCGAATTCGCCTTTATGCGCGAGCGGTTGCGGGTGGAGGTCGCCTGGCTGTCCGGATTGTCGACGCTGGGCCTGCCCGGCTTTCCTGCGTTGCCAGAAAGTGCGATGGCTGCTCTGCATCAGCTTGTCGCCGACTTTAGCCTCGAGGACTGCATTGAGATCAAGGCGATCGAAGCAGAGACGAATCACGACGTTAAGGCGGTCGAATATTTCATCAAGCGGCGCATGGGCTCGACGCTGGGAGCAGCGTCGGAATTCATCCACTTCGCATGCACATCGGAGGACGTCAACAACGTTGCGCACGCTTCAATGCTTGAACGTGGCCGCGGGGTGCTAATGCGCCGTCTTCGGACCGTGCACGCCGAGCTGCGTGATCACGCACACCGACACGCGGATCTGCCGATGCTGTCGCGGACGCACGGGCAGCCTGCCACCCCAACGACGGTTGGCAAGGAATTCGCCAACGTCTCCGTGCGGCTTGCTGCCGCGATCGACGCGGTCGAGCGCGTAACGCTGCTGGCGAAAATGAACGGCGCCGTCGGTAACTACAACGCGCACGTCGCCGCGTATCCGAACGTCGATTGGGAATCGTTCGCACGCCAGGTCGTCGAGCAGCTCGGGCTGAAGTTCAACACACACACCATTCAAATCGAGCCGCACGATTCAATGGCGGAGCTGTTCGACGCGATCGCACGCACGAATACGGTGCTGCTCGACCTTGATCGCGACCTTTGGGGCTATATCTCGCTCGGCTACTTCAAGCAGAAGCTGAAAGCGGGCGAGATCGGCTCGTCGACGATGCCGCACAAAGTCAACCCGATCGACTTCGAGAATTCCGAAGGCAACCTGGGACTGGCCAATGCGCTGCTACGGCATCTGGCCGACAAGCTTCCGATCTCGCGCTGGCAGCGCGACCTGACGGACTCGACGGTGCTGCGCAATCTGGGGGTCGCGTTTGGCTACTCGCTGGTCGCCTACGAGTCGTGCCTGCGCGGACTGCGCAAACTTGAGATCAATGAAGAGCGGATTCGCGCCGACCTGGATCAAGCGTGGGAAGTATTGGCCGAGCCGGTGCAGACAGTGATGCGTCGCTACGGCGTTGAAAATTCATATGAGCAGCTGAAAACACTGACGCGCGGCACCGGAATCACGCGCGAAGCCTTGCTCGAGTTCGTGCGTGGGCTGTCGATTCCGGCCGAGGCGAGAGAAGCGTTGTTGGCGCTGACGCCTGCGACCTACGTAGGGAAAGCCCCAGAGCTAGCTCGCCGAGCGTGAGCGCGCGGCTCCGTTAAGCTTTTGGCTCAAGCTGCAT
>JBDTQZ010000481.1:0-2899 GCA_039931935.1 Burkholderiaceae bacterium
TGAAGCTCCGGTGCTTGGCCGCTTGAGCCACGGCGGCCGTTGACAGGGCAGGACATGGGTAAGGCGTTGCCGCTCCGATGCGATGTCCCAGTTCGCAGCGGATCGGTCCAGGTCGAGAGATAGCGTCCGTGCCGCCGACCTGGAAAGGCGGCAAAGGACGTGTTCACGGTTCGCAGCGCAAGCGCTGCTGGTGTTTCTTAAATAAATGCACCCGAAGAAATGCCGCGCGTGTTTCCACTGATCGGGCATCTCTGGCGAACGACGTCTCGTCGAACGTCGCCACCCACCAGGTCAAGCCTGGCGTGTCAATTGGGTTGTTCGTCTTTCCCGTTTCTTCCCGCTGAACATTCGCGCTACCACCACGCGATACGGGGCCGTGGTCTGTCCGCTCGCGCCGTGGCCCATGAGGCCAACGCCGCGCCGGCCGCCCATCAGGGCGAGCGACACACAACACAGGGTAGGGGTGCTCGGGAAAGCAGTTTTCCAGGCACGGGCCAGCAGCGCGCGTCACGGCGACAACTGTGGCAATCGAAGGTGATCCGTCGAGCGGATCGGTTCAGCGAAGGATTTCGCCACCATCCAAGGCGGCAGAGTTCTCAAGGATCTCGAGAAGCGGAGAAAGTGCGGGTCACGACCGCTAACGGCTGCTTCGCGGGCCATGAGGCCACCGGGATGCAACACCCGTCCTGCTTGCGACCGAAAGGTCTTGCGGCAGGCACGCAAGGCTCAACACGGATTTGAATTCACTGCAGGCGGGTGTGTCAAGGGTCGTTGACAAAACAAAGTTCGTTCCAGCCGGTTCCAGCGCTGTATTCGTACAAAATTTCCAAAATCGCCAATCGCGACAAGGGTTGACAAACATTGTTCTTGGCCTCCAGTTGTTAATCTGGAAAGTGTCGGGCTCGCCGGGCTCTCGACGCGTCGACGGATTCGTCGCGACAGGGGTGGCTCAAAGCCACGTCCGCGGCTCGATCGAAACGTACCTCCGGGTCGCGGCGAGCAGGCCTGAGCCACGCATGCGCCATTTGGGAGGCTCTCACCGACAGTACGTACCTGATTCACCACGGGATTTTCGATTGCGCTGAAGCTGCTCACGTCCCATTCTTGGACGATCCAGATAGCCTTTTGCGAGTTGCGCATGTCTCCTACCATCAGAGCCATCGACGTCGGTTTCGGCAACACCAAGTTCATTACGTCGTCCGCGTCGGGAAGAATCGAAGCCAGCCACTTCAGGTCGCTCGCATTCTTCAGTTCCTCCGACAAGGCCGCTGACACCTTGGGGGGCAAGCGGCGCACGGTCAGCGTGCCGGTGGATGGCGTTTTCTACGAAGTCGGCCCCGAAGTCGAACTGGCCGCGCACCGATACCGGTCGCGGCCGCTGCACGATGGGTATACAGAGACGGCCGAATACCGGGCACTGCTCGCCGGCGCGCTGCACTATATGAAGGTGGATGCCGTCGATCTGCTGGTGGTGGGCCTTCCGGTTGCGCAATATCTTTCGAAGAAGGGCGCGGTGGAGAAAGCCACAGTCGGCACGATGGCGGTCGGCAAAGGGCGCCAGGTCGAGATTGGCCGGGTGCTCGTGGTTGCGCAGCCGCAAGGGGCTCTCTTCGAATACGCGAGGGCCGCAAGCGATGGGCGCGTCGTGCAGGGCAGCCGCAACCTGGTCATCGACGTCGGGTCGAGAACCTTCGATTGGCTTGTCACATCCGGCTTGAAGGTGGTGGGCCGCATGAGCAACTCGGTGGCGCGGGGCGTTTCGGACATCCTGATCGAAATCGCCGACCGCATTACGGCCGAGATCGGCGAAGAGTTCACCGATCTTGAGGCGATCGACGAAGCATTGAGGACCACGCACAAGCTGCGCATCTACCAACGGGACCACGACCTTCGACGCTACGACGGAGTCGTCAAGGCCGTGACTGACCAAGCGGTTGACGCTCTCATGCAACGAGTCGACTCGACGTACAACGTCGAAAACATCGTGCTTGTGGGTGGAGGCGCCTATCTGTTCAAAAAGGCGATCAAGCGGCGCTTCCCACGACACAAAATCATCGAGGTCGCACAGCCGCTGTATGCGAATGTTCGCGGCTTTCAATTGATGGGCGAGCAGTATGCCGCCGAGCATGCAGAGACTTTTCGTGTCTGGAGAGGGAGCGAAGAGTCAGAGGTAGCTGCACCATGAGCAAGGACCTTTTCTCCGAGGCAATTCTTCAGTTTCGCGTCACGATTGGCGCCGAGGATTCGCCGGCACTGTTCGCCGCACTTTGGAGTATCAAGGCGCCACGGCGGCGGGTGAGTCGGTTTCGGGATCTTGCGATCAAAGGGCTGCTGCTCGAGCAGTTCGGCGCTCACGCTGTTGGCCTGAACGCGGGCGGCCGACAGGCGGGAGCCGGTGGTCCGGTCTCGTCGTCAAACAACACGAAAACCTCTTCGATGTCCGTCAGCGAACAATTGTCATGGGGCGACGACGGGGCGTGACCACTCCGGCTTCGGAGGCAACACGATGAAAACGTACGAGCGCGATCGATTTGTTAGCGCCAGCGAACTGGCGCAGCTGGGCTACTGCGAACGCAAGATTCAGTTCGACCGCACCTTCGGCGAGCGGGAAACCTATGCGCAACGACAGGCTCGTAAGCGCGGCAATCGCGCTCACAAGTCGTTTTACGAGGAGAGCCGGCGAATCGCCAGAAACAGTGCGACGCGCGGCAAGTGTTTCATCGCCACCTACCTGCTGGGCGAGTGCAAGGAAACGTCCGCGCTGCGGGCATTCCGGGACTTGTACCTGAGGCGATCCGTATTCGGGCGTTGGATCGTTGGCCGCTATTACAAGGTGTCGCCGTGGCTTTGCCGCCACGCGGGCGGCCGCCGAGCGGCGCAAGTCGTTTTGCGACCGGTC
>JBDTQZ010000482.1:0-2893 GCA_039931935.1 Burkholderiaceae bacterium
CGACCGCGCACCGGGCAACGACGCGCCCATCGGCGGCATCAAGGTGATCGCCGCCAACGGCTGGTTCGCCGCACGCCCTTCCGGCACCGAGGACATCTACAAGATCTACGCGGAGAGTTTTCGCGGCGAAGACCATCTACGCCAGATTCTCGAAGAGGCCCAGCAGGTCGTCGATGCTGCGCTTCGCAGCGGTTGATGGAGCGATCTAACCGAGACCGGCGAGCAGGGCGCGCAGATGTCGAAGAAGTTGACAATTCGGCAACGGTGACGCGCTAAGTGGCTGAATTTCCATGCTGGAACGCGTGATGCTTCCTGGCGCGTAGGAGCCCCGCCGTGCGCAGTGCGGGGCGGACGCGGCCCAAACGGGGGGTTCATGTTCTCTACATCTTTCGCAGCAGGGTGGGCGCGGGTTGCCACCATCGTGGCGGGATCAATCCTGATGCTGGTGAGCGGGCTGGCCTCGGCCGCGGTCTTCACCGGAACTGTCTACTACACGTACTTCACGGGTGGGCAGAACGTCTGGCGCGTGGGTTATTCGTATAACGACGCGACACAAACTTTCTCTCTGAACACGCCACAGAACCTCGCGAGCACGAACGGCGCCGATGGCATCATCTTCGCGTCGAACGGCAATCTTCTCATCGGCGGGCAGGGCAGCGGCAATGTCTACGAAGTGAATCCAGCCACCGGCGCGGTCGTCAATACGCAAAACACGGGCACGCCGAGTTTTCACCTCACGCTCGATCCGAGTGGCAACTCTGTCTACACGAGCAACTTCGGAGGCCGACTCAACACGGTGGCAATCCCGATCGGCACCGGCAACACCCCGACAAATATCTCCGGCGACGAGACGGGCATCACGCAGGTCACGTTCGGCACTGGCGGTACTGTGTTCTACGTGCAGGGCAACCCGAATGGTTTTGGAAATCTGGGCACTATCGACCTCGCAACGGGCGTGACCGACCGGCTTTACTCGTCGGTGCAACCGGCACACGGCCTGGTCTTTGATCCGTTCACCGACCTCATTACGATGTTCGGCGTGGGAGCGACCGGCACGATGGACGCAACCGATGGCTCGGATCTGCTAACCAGCGGCCAAATCTTCGGGGTCGGCGACTTCGACCAAGGCGCGGTCGATGGTTTCGGCCACGCCCTCGTCGCAGGCTCGGGTGGGATTACGTTCATCGACTATCACCTTTCCGGCGACATCACGAATCCAAACTTCGTGACTAACCGTTTCAGTTCCGGCGGAGTGAGCTTTTCCGGCATCGACGACCTCGCCCCATTGACGGGTCCGGGATCGAATCCGAACCCAATACCTGAGCCCGGCACGCTCCTGCTGCTGTCGCTCGGCATCGCGGGACTGGCAATATCGCGTCGCGCCAAGCGCTGACGCAAAGCACCTATTTCACTCAAAGGGCGGCCCTAACGGCCGCTCTTTTGATTGGGGCTAGACGCTGGCGATTAGCAGGTGATACCTGCGCCGTAGGCGGGCTTTGCGCAAGCCGCAACGCACGTTAACTTGATCGCGAATTCTGTTCCTGCCGCCGATGATTCATCACAGTTCTTCCTGGCGCGAGCCTTACTTTGTCCCGATGCCGATGTTGATAGGGCTCGTCAGTTTCGCCGTCCCCTTGCCGCTCGCTCGTGCGCAAACTATCTTCTCGAGTGACTGCTGAATCACGGCTCGCTCGTCGTCCGTGAGGTTTAGGCTGCCCAGCACCATTTCGACAATCGGGTTGCTCGATACCAACCACTCCCACAGCTGCTTTCCGGTCCGAACTTCCATCGTCTCAGAGATCGTCTCGACCTTGATGTCCTTCAGTCCCGCCGTGGAGAGCACCGCGCGCAGCCTCTCTGGATCCTGCAGTTGGAACGGAAGCGGAGGTGGGTCCAGCGGCGGACCATTGAAGTCGGGGCGAACGGACTGAATGGCATGTACAAAGAAGCTGAAGAAATCGATCTTGCGCGGATCCCCGTACACATTCATCAACACACGGCCGCCTGGCTTGACGACGCGCACCATCTCGCCGATGCCTTTCGGCATGTCGGGAAACAGCATGACGCCGAACTGGGATCCGACCATGTCGAAGCTGTTGTCGTCGAGTTCGAGTGCGTGGCCATCCATGACATGGGTTTCGATGTTCAGGTCCTCCAGACCCGCACGCGCGCTCAGCAACTCGAGCATAACTGCAGACTGATCCGTTGCTAATACGTACGCGCCTAGGCGCGCCGCCGGGATACTGAGCGCACCGCTGCCGGCCGCCACGTCCAGGAACCGCATACCGACACGGAGGTCCGCACGACGGAGACCTTCACTTCCCAACCACATCTGCGAGGGAGTGTTTGTCTTGTCATAGTCTGGCGCGATCCTGTCCCACGCGGGCCGCGTATCGTCGCCTTCCTGAGCACCGACGGCTACTTGCGCTGCTCTATGGCTAGGAGACGCGAGCGCCTTCACTGCATATTGAGTGTTCATCGTTGTCTCCGTAGTGGATAAGTGTCACCACGTTACGCAACGGCGAGCGATGCCGCGTCGGAAGAACTACCCACTTCGGCCGGTAACCCGCGTGGGTGTTTTTCCCCACGACCCAGATGAATCAGATGAGCTTGTGTCGGTACGCGTAGGCCGTCGCTGCGGCTCGAGAAGGAACATCGAGCTTTGTGAAGATGTTGCTCAGATGTCTGTCCACCGTCTTCTCGCTCAAGGACAGCTCGGCAGCAATGGCCTTGTTGGTTTTCCCAGCACTCACCAGGCGAAGCACTTGCACTTCGCGCGGTGTCAAGCCAGCGAGGTGGTCCGTCGCGGCCTCTCGAGTGAGCGACTTGATGCGGGCGACGTCCGGCGCGGCTCCCAGGTCCTGGAACACACAGCGCGCCGCTTCCATTTCGA
>JBDTQZ010000483.1:0-2883 GCA_039931935.1 Burkholderiaceae bacterium
TGCAGCCGCGGATGCGGCAGGGTCAGTGGCGTGCTTTGAATGATCATGTCGCCGAGCAGCAACAAGTCCAGGTCGACGTTACGCGGCGAATTTTTTTTCTGTCCCTGGCCGCGGCGCTTGCGACCGAGCATTAATTCGATATCGAGCAGATGCAGCAGCAATCCATACGGCTCGAGCGCTGTTTCAAGCTTCGCCACCGCGTTGACAAAGTCGGGGCCCGGCGCATCCACCGGCGCAGACTTGTAAAACGGTGAAACCGCCAACACCTCGGACTGTTCGAGCGAGCGCAGCGAATCGAACGCCGCCTTCAGCGATTCGACCATCTCCCCCTGATTGGCGCCCAGCCCGATGTATGCGGTTCGTTTCACTCAGACCCTTAAACAACGTTCGCTGCGTCGCCCTCACTGCGGCCTCGCCGCCGGCGGCGCCGACGATTGCCGGTCGTCGATGTCGGCCCGCTCTCCCGTGCGGCTTCGACGACCAGTTGCTCGCGCTCGTCCGGGCTCGCCTGCAAAAAGCGAGTCCACCAGTCGCCTAGCGCCACCGGAATTTCATCGGCGGCCGCACGTAAAAGCAGGAAATCATAACCGGCACGAAACCGCAGGTGCTCGACCAGCCGGAACGGTGATCGCCCGGTCCGGCGTTCGAAGCGCGGCTGCAGACCCCAGATCTCGCGCATGTCGGAAACGAATCGGCGCTGGATCGCGAGTTTTTCGGTTTGCGCGTCGATCGTTTCATCGATGGCGAGATTCAAAGCGGGAATTCGATGCTCATTCTTTGCCAATCGTGTGTTCCATTTGGCGAGCACGTCATTCCATAGCAAAGTGGCGAACAGGAAACCGGGCGAAATCGTCTTGCCGGCGCGCACGCGTTCATCGGTGCGAGACAAGGCGAGCATCACGAAGCGTTCGCCCGCGGGCTGCTCGAGGATGACGTCGAGCAACGGCAGTAACCCGTGATGAAGCCCTTCAGCGCGCAACCGCGTGATGCACGCCACCGAATGGCCGCTGGTCAACAGCTTCAGCATCTCATCGAACAGGCGCGCAGCGGGGACGTTTT
The DNA here is from genome assembly GCA_039931935.1 of Burkholderiaceae bacterium. Lineage (GTDB taxonomy): Bacteria > Pseudomonadota > Gammaproteobacteria > Burkholderiales > Burkholderiaceae_F > JACCZX01. The sequence goes on from JBDTQZ010000483.1 coordinate 1,060, forward strand.
CGATCAGCTCGGCCATCCGGTGAATCGGCTCACGCGTCGCCTCGTCGATCGCGAAGCCGAGCTTGGCGGCAAACCGAACCGCGCGCAGCATGCGCACCGGGTCTTCTCGATAGCGGTCGGCCGGGTCGCCGATCATGCGCAGCCGACGCGCACGCAGATCTCTTACCCCGTCGTGATAGTCGAGTACGTCGCCCGTGGTCGGGTCGTAATAGAGCGCGTTGATCGTGAAATCCCGACGCGCTGAATCCTCGTTCTGTTCGCCATACAGGTTGTCCGCCAGCACGCGGCCATGCTCGTCGATCAGGCGATCGGCGTTGACCAGCGCACGAAACGTCGATACCTCGATCGTTTCCTGGCCGAACATCACGTGCACCAGCTTGAAACGACGGCCGATAATGAACGCGCGCCGAAAGTGCGACTTGATCTGCTCCGGCGTGGCATCGGTGGCGATATCGAAGTCCTTCGGCGCAATGTCGAGCAAAAGGTCGCGCACCGCGCCGCCGACGATGTACGCGCGGTGCCCCGCTTTCTGCAGTGTTTCGCAGACACGCAGTGCGGAGCGCGAGACAAACTCCTGATTGATGTTGTGTTCACTCGCCGGAATTCGCTTCGGCTCGCGACCGGCGCGTTTCGGTTTGCGCTTGAAGAGGGTCTGCACCCTTTCAATCACGCGCTTGATCATGCGGCGCCGGTCATATGCGTTGGCTCGAACAGCTGCAGTGTCTGCCAGCCGCGTTCGTGTGCGATTGCGATCAGGCGCGAATCGCCGTTGGTGACGACAGGATGCGTCACACGGTCGAGCAACGGCAAGTCGTTGATCGAGTCACCGTAGCAGATCGTGATCGTGTCGTCCCAGGTTCGCCCGCGCGCAGCGAGCCACTCACCAACCTTGCGCACCTTGCCGTGCTGATACGTGTGCGTGCCGACATAGCCTCCGGTAAATTGACCGGAACGGATTTCGGGCTGCACCGCGAGCACATGCTCGATGCCGAACTCGTGCGCGATCGGCGTAACCACATACGCGTTGGTACCGGTTACGAGCGCCAGCTCGTCCCCACGTTTGCGATGCGAGTCGACCAGCGCGAGGGCTTCGTCTCGAATATGCGGACGCACGTGCTGTGCCATAAATTGCTGATGCCATGTATCGAGCAACGCACGCGGAAACAGCGCCAGCAGCTCCATCTGAAAGCGGACGTAGCCTTCGATGTCGAACGTACCCGCCTGGTACGTCCGTGCGAACTCGTCAATGCGTGCGCCATACGCCGCCGGATCGAGGCCTCCCTTGTTGACGACGAAATGCGACCACGTATCAGCGCTGTCAATCGGAAGCAGCGTATGGTCAAGGTCGAACAGAGCTAATCGCACTTAGGGCAATGGTGGCGCACGCATTCGACGAATCTTACGGCGCAGTCCTAGGCGGCATCTTCGGCCCAGTGGCGCACCAGCGGCACGCTGAGCGGCTTTTTTACCGATAACGCGTACGTATCGAGCGCGTCGACCACCGCCACCAGCGTCCGCATATCGCGCGGCATATGACGCAATAGGTACACGACGACATCGGTTGGCAACCCGAAGCCGCGCGACACTGCGTGCGCCGACAGCGCTTGCGCTTTCTCGTCGTCGCTGAGGGCATGAACTTGGTAGACTAGGCCCCATGCCAGGCGTGTCCGGAGGTCATCGCGCAGGTCGAGGTGCATCGGCGCGGCGTTGCCGGCAGCGACAAGGCATGCGGTGCTGCCTGAACGTATCTCGTTCAGCAATACAAACAGCCGCTGTTGCTGCGATTCATGCAAGCTGTCGACATCGTCAACGACATAGACGCGC
>JBDTQZ010000484.1:0-2881 GCA_039931935.1 Burkholderiaceae bacterium
CGATCCGCCTCGGCCCTAGGCCTTGTTAGCGCTCACTTACGCTGAAAGCTTTGCTGATTCAAGCCTTTGCGACGTTTCTTTCGCTAGTGCATACGCTCAGCATGCATTGACCTCTGTCGGTTTGCCCTGATAATGGTGCGATGCATCAAGATATCTCTAAATCGGCGGGCGCCGGCCCATTGGTAGCGCAACTTGGACCGCATCATCGTGGTCGCGTACTGCAACACCTGCAGGCATTGCCATCGCATGACCTTTGGCTTCGCTTCGGCTACGCGGTTACGGACGAGGCCTTGCGTCTTTACGTTCGCAAGCTGCACTTCAGCCGCGACGCGATTTTTGGGATCTTTGACGAGGCCGCGGAGCTATTGGCCCTCGGACACTTGGGTTTCGACAAGGACGCCTCTTCGAAATCGGCAGAGTTCGGAGTCTCCGTGCTGCCTAATGCAAGGCGTCGTGGATTCGGAGTGCGTCTACTGCAGCGAGCCGCTGTACATGCACGCAATCGCGGTGCGACGCACCTGATGCTGACTTACATGCCGGACAACGATGCGCTGAAGCATCTGGCCGAGCGCGCCGGTATGCGGCTGGTAGCCGATACCGAGGAACCCCGCGCCTATCTAAGCCTTGATCCGCCGACTGCCGTTTCGCTGATGGACGAAACGTTTTCCGAAATGCTGGCGGCGATCGATCTTGGCTTCCGGGTCGCGCATGCCGACGCCGCGCAGCGCCGACCTACATCTGCTTGAAGAGGTGTGTGTAGTTGCGGCTGACTTCGAGCTTGTCGCTGTGTCCCTTGATCAGCACGAGCTGACGCCCGCGAAAATCGCGTGTGACACCGGCGATCGCCTTGGCGTTAACGATCGTGCCTCGGTGAACTTGCCAAAACTGCTCCGGATCAAGCTCGTCGATCAGTTCCTTGATCGGCTTTCGAATCAGCGCTTCGAACGATTCGGTTTGCACGCGAGTGTATTTCTCGTCCGACGTGAAAAAGAGAATTTCCGCGGCGGGTATCAGTCGCAATTGTTGTCCGACGCTCGCCTGTATCCACTGCAGGTAACTGCGTTGCGCAGAACCGCCGGGGGATTCGAGCCTTGCATTGAGCTTACTTAGCAGATCACCTAGATCGCTCGGCTTTGAACCCAGCCGCTTTTTGAGGCGAGCAACGGTAATCGCGAGCCGGTCGGCCTCGGCCGGCTTTAGCACGTAGTCGACCGCACCGTGCTCGAACGCGTCGACCGCGTACTCGTTGTAGGCGGTGATGAATACGACGTGACACGCGTCGCCGATATGACGCGCCGCCTCGATACCGGTCATGCCCGGCATCCGGATGTCGAGGAACGCAAGATCAGGATGATGGTCGTGGACGGCTGTCACCGCTTCTTCGCCGTTCTTCGCTTCCGCCAGGACTTGCAGGTCCGGCCAGACTTCGGTGAGACGCGTGCGCAGTTGCTCACGCATTAAACGTTCGTCGTCTGCAATGATTGCCGTCGGCATTCACCGATTCTATGCGCTCGCTTGACCGTTCGAGCGGTCGTCGGTTTCAAACGTGTAAGGCACCTCGATCGTGACGATCGTCCCGCTCGGCGAGTTCGCTTCAATCGACAGTTTCGCAGCGCCGCCATACAAGGCAGCCAGGCGCTCTCGCACGTTCGCGAGGCCGACACCGCTGCCCGACACTCCAGCAGCTGCGAACCCAAGCCCGGAATCGGCTACGGTCACACGCAAGCGGCCATTCGAGATGTCAGCTGAGATGGTCAGCGAACCGCCTTCGGGTTTAGGCTCGAGACCGTGCTTGATCGAGTTCTCAACCAGTGATTGCAACATCATCGGGGGAAACTGAGCCGAGCCCAGTCCTTGCGGAACGATCAGCGAATACTGCAGCCGATCTTCCATCCTGAATTTCAGTATCTCGAGATAGGAGCGGCACAGCTGGACTTCCTTGCCGAGCGTGGTCGATCCTTCTCTCATTTGCGGCAACGCCGCGCGCAGGTACTGGATCAGGCTCTTCTGCATCTTCGACGCAGTCGAGGGTGCGGTTTCGATCAGGTAGTCGACCGACGCAAGTGTGTTGAACAGAAAGTGCGGCTCCACCTGCGCCTGCATCGTTTTCAATTGCGCTTCGGCAAGTTGCCGCTTCAAACTTTCTTCGGCCGCGGTTTCGGTGGCTGCTTCAGCGCGCCGTTCCGCGCGCTTTTTCCCGCCGAGCACCACTTTGACGATGATGCCCGCCATGATCAGCAGCATCACGAAACTCATCAGCCAATCGCCGGTTTTCTGCCGGTAGTGACGCGTCTCGCGCGCGATCTGCCGCTCAATCTGCTTCCCGACGATCTCCGCGATCTGATCGCGCGCTTTGTCAAGGGCCAACGCAAGTTGCTGCGGATCTTGGGTGAACTCGGGACTGATTGTCACCGTGTGCCCATCTTCCTCGACCGTGACACCTGGCTCCTCGTCTGACGTTTCCGCGTCCGATTTTTTTTCGTCGCGTGGATTTCTCTCGACGCGAACCCCTTTTTCGTCGATCACGACCGACACGCGCTTGCCCTTGTCGCCGGCCATGATGCGCAAACCCTTGTCGTCGATCTTCACACTGGGCTCGCCTTCCGCGTGCGGCGACGGCGACTTCTTTTCGCTGGGAGCCTGAATCCGCACGCCATCCGGTGCGACCTGGAGGTTGACCTGTACGCGATCCTTGCCCTCGCCCATTTTCACGACGACCACGGGCTCGGAGTTATAGAAAACGTTGTCGGCAATGGCGCCAACGATCAGCAAGAGAAATGCGACGAAAAAGAACTTGGCCCAGCCTACGGTTGCGAGCCAGTCGCCAATGCGGGCGCCGATACTCTTGATCGTTGGTGCCGATGCGCGCCCGGCGTCGGCT
>JBDTQZ010000485.1:0-2881 GCA_039931935.1 Burkholderiaceae bacterium
GCTTGCCCCCTTTACTCCCGAGAATCAGCTGTGAACGCCATCACTCGAGCTTGCCGATGCGCTTGACGGCCTCGGTCATCCTCTGTGCGTCCGTTTTCCAGTAGGTGGCGAACTGCGGTGCATCCAGATATTCGATCGGGCTGCCCGCAGTCAGTATCGTCTGCTGCAGCGACGGATCGTTCATCAACTTGCGCATCGTCGCGCGCAGCTTCTCGACGACCGCATCCGGCGTCGAAGCGGGGGCGAATAACGCCGACCACTGGGCGAATTGCACGTTGTACCCACGCTCCTTGAGGCTTGGCACACCCGGCAGCGTCACCAAAGGTGCATCTCCCCAGTGGGCCAGCGCGCGTAGCCGCCCGGCACGGATGTGCTGAACGACGCTTGCCGGACCACTCGAGATCGCGTCGACATGTCCGCCGAGCAGCGCAACAACGGCCGGACCCGCACCCGCATAGGGAATGTGCACCATTCGAAAATCGGCGGCGGATTTAAGCATTTCCATTGGAACATGCATCGTCCCGTAGTTGCCTGAGCTGCCGTAGTTGTACGCCGCAGGGTTACGCCGCGCGTCGGCAATGAACTCTTCCAGCGTTCGCCACGGAGAGTCTGCGCGCACGACAAGAACGGTCGGATCAGCCGTAATGCGTGCGATCGGTTTGAACTGATCGAGCTGAAATAGAGGCTTGCGTTCCAGGATCTTGTCGGCCTCGGGAAGGATCGAGATCGACGACAAGCTCAGGAGCAGCGTGTATCCGTCACCGCTCGCACGCGCAGCGTGGCCGATCCCGACCGCACCGCCCGCACCGGTCTTGTTGTCGATCACGACGGGCTGTTTCAGCTCTCGCGACATCGCCTCCGCCAACGGCCGCGCTACGGTGTCGGCGACGCCGCCCGGCGGAAACGGAACCACGAGCGTGATAGTTTTGTCCGGGTACTGCGCATGTGCTGCAGGCGACGCCAGCGAATAGATCGCTAATACCAGGCACAACTGCAACGTACGGTGCATACAGTCTCCTACGCAGATTTTCCAATGCTAGCTCCACTTCTACAGCCGCTCACGATCCGAGTCTCCGAAAGCGAAACAGTCTCTGCACTGTTATGCCGACCGGAAGACGCCCGCGCTTGCTATGTACTCGCGCACGGCGCGGGCGCGGGCATGAACCACTCCTTCATGGCTGCGGTTTCTGACGGTCTGGCGGAACGCCGCATCGCAACGCTGCGCTACCAGTTTCCATTCATGGAGCGCGGCTCGAAGCGCCCGGATTCTCCGCCGCTCGCACACGCAACCGTCCGCGCGGCGATGGCGCTCGCGGTTTCCGAGATGCCTGACGTACCGCTGTTTGCCGGCGGAAGGTCCTTTGGCGGTCGCATGACGTCGCAAGCTCAGGCCACGACAGCGCTGCCACAGATTCGCGGGCTCATTTTTTTGGGTTTCCCCCTTCATCCGGCCAAGAAGCCATCGCAGGAACGTGCCGCGCACCTGGCGCAGGTCGCTTGTCCGATGCTCTTTCTGCAGGGAACGCGCGACGAGCTCGCCGAGATCGAGCTGATCCGTTCGGTCACCCAGCAACTCGGGGCGCGCGCGACGTTACAGTTGTTCGCCGACGCCGATCACTCGTTTCACGTGCGTGCACGCAGCGGGCATACGGATCAGCAGGTACTCAGCTCAATTCTAGATACGATCGTTGCCTGGACCTCGACGCGCTGATTTTTTTTTGCGCGACGCTTTCAAGAGCACCCACGCCGGTGCGTGGTCGCTGGCCCCGACTTCGCCGCGAATGGCCTTGTCGACACCGGCGGCTGTTAACCGGCTCGACAGCGATGGGCTGATCAGCAGGTGATCGATGCGGAGGCCGGCGTCGCGGCCCCAACGCCCGCGCTTGTAGTCCCAGAACGTGTACATCGGCTGATCGGGGTGCAGTGAGCGGATCGCGTCGGTCCATCCCTGTTCGACCAGCCGTCTGAAGCGCTCGCGACTCGCCGGTTGCACCAGCGCATCGTCGTCCCATGACTTGGTCGGATAGATGTCAGCCGGAGTCGGCACGACGTTGTAGTCGCCGGCAAGCACGACCGGTACATTCGTATCGATCAGATTGCGCGCATGTGCGATCAGCCGATCCAGCCATGCGAGTTTGTAGTCAAACTTCGGCCCTGGCTGCGGGTTGCCGTTCGGCGCATAGATACAAGCAATCAATACTCCGTCGATCGCTGCTTCGAGATAACGGCTTTGAGTGTCGCTGGCCTCGCCCGGCAACGTTCGGTGTGTGACGACAGGCTTTGCGTCCCGCGCGAGGATCGCCACCCCGTTCCATGTGCGCTGCCCGCACCACGCGGCGCCATAGCCGGCGGATTCAATCGCCGCGATTGGAAATTCGCGATCGGACGCCTTCAATTCTTGCAAACAAACAACATCCGGTTGCGCAGCGTCGAGCCACGCCAGCAGATTTGCTAATCGGCGGTTAATGTTGTTGATATTAAAGGTGGCGATCTTCATCAGCGTGATGACGCGTTACCGGATGTCGGCGCGGCTTGCCGTGCGAGTAAGCGCTGCCTGATTAAGGCGTGGATTTAGCACAACCTTCCATGCCCGACAGACGGTAGGTGTTGTCGGCCACCGTTGGCACTGTTCCTGATTGTCACTCTGCGGACCGTGTGGTGAGCTACGTCCTATAACCAAGGAGAGTAATCAATGCTATTCAAACCGAGTATGAGTGCGGAAATTCACGATTGGATAACGCCGCCGCAGGTCGAAGTTGTAAAAGTTGCCACGCATTCGGAACAGCTTGCACGCATTCAGCAGCGCGCCAAAGAGCTGCAGGAATCGATGGGGCCGCGTTATCTATGTCACGAAAAGAATCGCGTGCGGCGTCTGGACGGG
>JBDTQZ010000486.1:0-2879 GCA_039931935.1 Burkholderiaceae bacterium
GACGGATTATCCGGAATCACTCGACGACGCGCGAACTGCGTGGAACAAACAGGTGGCATCGAATACCGCCAAGTCGGCTCCTCCCTTCCATCACGGCGAACCGTTCCCCACCAACAAGACCGGCGCCGCGGGTGAGGCCGAACGCGACACCAAGCGCTGGAATTTCCTGGCGCTGACGTTCTGCATGATGTTCGGCACGGCCGCCTTGCCGCACATCCTGATGCGCTACTACACAACGCCATCGGTGCAGCAGGCACGCAACTCGGTGTTCTGGTCGCTGTTCTTCATCTTTCTCTTGTACTTCACGGCGCCGGCACTGGCGGTTCTCGTGAAGTATGAGGTCTATCACAACGTGGTGGGGTCTGCTTTTGCGAACTTGCCGGGGTGGGTGGCCGCCTGGGCAACGATTGACCCGACGTTAATGTCTATCACCGATGTGAATCGGGACGGGATCGTGCAGCTAGCCGAAATAACTCTGGGAGGCGACATTATCGTGCTCGCTACGCCGGAGATCGCCGGGTTGCCGTACGTCATTTCCGGTCTGGTGGCTGCCGGTGGTCTCGCTGCGGCGCTCTCAACGGCGGATGGACTGCTGTTGACGATCGCCAATGCGCTGTCGCATGACCTCTACTACAAGATGATCAACCCCAACACATCCACGCAGAAACGGGTCTTGATCTCCAAGGTGCTGCTGCTTGTGGTGGCATTGTTCGCCGCCTGGGTCACGTCGCAGAAGCCGGGCAATATCCTGTTCCTGGTGGGCGCGGCGTTTTCGATGGCGGCTTCGGCATTTTTCCCATCGCTGGTCATGGGTGTGTTTTGGAAGCGTGCCAACAAATGGGGATGCATCGCGGGCATGGTGGCGGGTCTCGGTGTCTGTCTGTACTACATGGGACATACGTACCCGCAGTTCATCGAATGGTTCGGCACCACGAAGATGAATCTTTGGTTCGGTATCCAGCCGATCTCGGCCGGTGTATTCGGCTTGCCGGTCGGCTTGATCACACTGATCATCGTCAGCGCCGTGACCAAGGAGCCGAGCCGCGACACACAGGACTTCGTCGAGCACGTGCGCTATCCAAACCTGCGCGGCGATACCGTCAGTACCGTTGCCGCCTGATCGGAAGGAGTGTTTGAAGGGGCCCGCGTTCGCGCGGGCCTTTTTTATCAATGCTCCAACCGATGCACGCCGTCACTGAGCCAGACTCTTGGTGGGATGCGGTCGAATCACGATTAGGTGACCGCCGGCTAGCGATAATGTTGTTGGCGCTGGCGTCCGCCGGTGCATTCGGCATCGCGCTCGCTTGCGAAATCGGTATTCGCCACTTCAATACCGATTGGAACTATGCCCTCGGTTACTCGGTGCAGCGCGGTCGTGACTGGCAGCCGTTTTTCGCGCTCTGGGCCGGGGTCGTGATCTGGCCGATCGTGCTGGGGCTGGTAGGCGTCGCTCTGCTGAAGATTTATTCGCGGCCGTTGTGCTGGCGCCGCGGCGTGGCCGTCGCGATCATCGGTTCGATTCCGATGTACGTCGCAGGTCTGACGCTGGTGCTATTGCCGGGAATTCTGCTTTTCGCCGTTGCGTTCCTGATCAGCTGCGGCTGGTGGGCCAGCGGCAACCGCAGATTGCTGGGAATAAGAGACAGCGAATCCGCGGAGCACGTTGCCGTGTCGCTCACGATCTCCGGCGTGCTGATGCTGCTCGGTTCCGCCGCCCTGCCCTAGTAGACACGACCAGGCAGACTATGAAGTCTGAAATCTTCTTCATGCTTTGTTTCTGGTCGGGACTGCGTCCGTTAGGTTTCGCTACGCGAAGTTAGCTTGAACGCGTGACGCGCCTGTCAAGAGAGGCTCAGCGCTGAGCCATGCGCCAGACCGCGGCCGGCGCGTCCGACGTCGCCTTGCTCTCGGCTGCAAACGCAGTCGCAGCTTCCTTGAAGTACGCCGCAGCTTCGCGTTCGTCGCCGATCGCGTCGGCCAAGCGCGCCAATGCAAGCAGCGTCGCCGCATTCCGGTCTGCCGCCAAACTTTCAAGTAGATACGACTTCGACTTTCCCCACAGCTGTTGCCGCAGGCAAATCATCCCTGCTGCATGCAACAACGCCGCGCGAATGGGCCCCGCGGAAGGCGCTGACTTAAGCCAAGTTTCGACGCGCTCCAGTTGATCGCGTGTCGACGACGCTTGCGCTTGCCCATACTCTTCGAGCAGCGCACGGGCCGATTCGTCCCATTCGGTCGGCGGAAAGTGCAAAGCTTCCTCGATCGATTCAACCGCGACTGCGCCAAGCCCGGCGTCGGCATCGTTAAACAATCGCGCGGCTTCGAGAGCGATCTCCGGCGATTGCCGATCTGCCTCAGGCACCGTCCGCCACATCGCTTCGAGCGCAGCAGGATCGGCGCTCTGCGCCATCAACAGCTCGCGATAAATCGTGCACTTGAGCTTGCGCGATAACACCGGATGCAGTGCGTTTCTTTTCTCGAGCAACCGCATTGCTCTCAGCGCTTCTTCCCAGCGCCCCGACTGCAAATTTGCACTGAGTGCAATCCGCATGGCATGGATGTGCCGGCGTCCTTCCCCTTGCAGACTATTGATCGCGGACAGCGCGGCGTCATTCTCACGCTGCTCGGTCAACATCTCGGCGCTCGCGACCAGCCGCGCAGTGTCCACCTCGGGGTCAAGCCCGGCCCGATCGAGCCACTCGTTGCGGCGCGCGTATTCCTGCATCCGATGTGCGGCGCGCGCTCCAACCAACGCCGCGATGCCGGCAGTCGAGCTCGTTGATTGAGCCGCGCGCGCCGATTTCTCGGCGCGCGCAAACCGACCCTCGAGAAAATTCTTCAATGATTCGATCAATGCGCGATTGCCGCCGATCTCTTCT
>JBDTQZ010000487.1:0-2878 GCA_039931935.1 Burkholderiaceae bacterium
GGCGATATCGCACTTGTTGGCGGTGAAGTCGGCGAGCAAATTGGCCCACGTCGTTTTCACGTATTCGACCTTGACACCGAGGCTGATTGCGAGCGATTGCATCAGGTCGATATCAATCCCTTCGTAGGTGCCGTCCGGCTTGGCGAAGCTGAACGGTTTGTAGTCGCCCGGCGTACATGCGCGCAGCACGCCTGACTTGATGACGTCGTCGATGTTTCCCGCATGTACCGGCGCTGCGATGGCGGATGCGGTGACCAGAAACGCCAGCGCTGCAGTCTTGATAGGTGACATGGTCGATCTCCTCGTGGTTGTTCGGCTTGATGTTGTGTTCGTCATTCAGCCTTGATGTTGGCATCCTTAATGCCCATCGCCTGTGCAAAAAGCTGCTCAAAGTCCTCGCGTGTCACCGCTCGCGGATTGGTGGCGGTCGAATGGTCCTTGAGTGCACCGTCAATCATTCTCGGAAGCATGTCCTCCGTGACCCCCATTGCACGTAGTGTGCGCGGTAACCCGATCTCTACATTCAACGTTTCGATAAAGCTCGCCAGGTCGCTCGAAGCTGGTACGTTCAAAGCCGCCTCCAACGCGTAAATTTTTTCCACGACATGACTCGCGTTGAAGCGCAGCACCGCTGGCAACATGACGGCGTTTAGCGTCCCATGGTGCAGAACCGGTGTTTTCAAGCCGCCGAGCGGATGAGACATCGAATGCACGGCACCCAATCCCTTCTGAAACGTAAGCCCGCCTTGCAGCGCGGCCATCATCATGTTCCAGCGGGCATCGCGATTGTCGCCCTCTTCTACCGCAACGCGAATCCAACGTGTTGCGCGGGCAGCGCCGTCCAGCGCGATCGCGTCGGCCGGCGGATTGACGCGCGGCGACAGGTACGTCTCGATGCAATGAGTGAGCGCATCCATGCCGGTCGCTGCGGTCAGGCGAGCAGGTAACCCCAGCGTCAACTCCGGATCGCAGATCGCGGTCTTGGGAACCATGTGCGGACTGATGAAGCCCAGCTTGCGGCCGTCTTTCAGCGTAATCAATGCGCCGCGCCCGACTTCGCTGCCGGTGCCGGCCGTCGTCGGAATCGCGATCAGCGGTGCAACCTTCGAAGTGATTTTCGCAAGACCGCCGCCGATCAGCGCATACTGTTCAAGAGGTGCGGTGTGCGTCGCCAACAGCGCAACCGCCTTTCCAAGATCAATCGGCGAACCCCCACCCAACGCGATTACGCCATCACAAGCACTGGCCTTGTACAGCGCGACCGCATCTTCGACCGCTTGTTCATCCGGATTCTGCGGCGTGCCGTCGAAGATCACCGGTTCCAACTGAGTGATCGTATCGAGCACTCTGGCCATCACAGCGCCGCTTGCCAAACCCGCATCGGTCACCAGCAGCGGCTTGCGAATACCCAGCGCGCGGACGCTGTTCAGGAGCTTCGCCACGGCACCGAAGTCGAACTCGACCGTCGTCAGATAATTGATCGTCGCCATCGATCACCGCTCGGCAGCCTGCGCCTTCAGCATGTTGTCGTAGTTGTGGCCATGGTGGAATCTCCCTGTTTTCTGGGAACATGGTAAAGCGCGACGTTCGTCGGCGACAAGCGACCCGTTTCGAATCCAGCAGACATTCAATTACTCTTTGGAAATGGGTATGGAAATGGACACGATCATTCAGCAACGTAGCCTTGGCTTCACGTGGGACACGATCGATCCTTTCCTGTTGTGCGTCCATCATGACGACGCTTACCCGCGAGGCAACGGGCACCTCGGACCCCACGCATCGCTCGCGGGGCGCGACATCGGGCAGGATTTCACCGGCAAGGACGGCTGGCGCATGTACCACGGGCGGACCGTTCCCGGCTTCCCGTCGCATCCGCACCGCGGATTCGAGACCGTGACGATTGTTCGCAAGGGATTCATTGACCACGCCGATTCGCTCGGCGCCGCGGCGCGCTTTGGCAACGGCGATGTGCAGTGGCTGACGGCCGGGCGCGGTGTCGTGCACTCCGAGATGTTTCCGCTGCTGCGGACTGATCAAGCAAACCCGCTCGAGTTATTCCAAATCTGGTTGAACCTTCCTGCTGCCGGAAAAATGGCGCCGCCGCATTTCACGATGTTCTGGTCGGAAGATATTCCGCATCACGGAGTGGCGGACGCGCAATGTCGCACGACCGAAATCGTGTGTATCGCGGGCCAGCTGCCAGATGCGCAAGGCACAACGAGTCCGCCTCTGCCGCCACCGCCGCATTCATGGGCCGCCGCACCTGCTTCAGACGTAGCGATATGGACGATCAAGATGGCGCCGAACGCGCACTGGGTGTTGCCGGCAGCGGCGAATGCTGCTACGCGCCGCAATCTTTATTTCTTCAAAGGCTCGCGCGTTACCGTCGGTGGAAAAGTCATCAGTGAGCATGCCGCTTTGGAACTTCGCGCGACACAAGCGGTGGAGTTGGTCAACGGCGATGAAACGAGTGAATTCCTGTTGCTGCAAGGCCGGCCGATCAACGAGACAGTGGTGCAATCCGGACCGTTCGTGATGAACAGCCAGCAGGAAATCACGCAGGCATTCGCGGATTACAGCCGCACGCGCTTCGGCGGCTGGCCATGGCCCGATCCGGCGCCAGTGCACGGGCATGCGCACCGGCGGTTCGCGACGTATGCCGATGGCAAGACACAAACTAAACCCGTGGCACTCGCCGACTGACCGGTTGCCGACATGCGCTCGCTTTCGCACCTTATCGAAAACAATCGCGCGTGGTCGGCGCGTCAGCGCAAGAGTGATCCTGAGTTTTTCTCGCGTCTGTCGCAGCAGCAGCGGCCGCGCTACCTGTGGATCGGATGCTCCGACAGCCGCGTTCCCGCCAACGAGATCGTCGGCC
>JBDTQZ010000488.1:0-2876 GCA_039931935.1 Burkholderiaceae bacterium
GCGCGCATCCCGCCCAAAAACGAGCAGACCAGAATGCCGGCCAGTCCGACGAACACCCCGACCTCGAACGCAATGTTGAGAAAGCGCGACGTGATGATGCCCACGCCATAGATCTGCGCTACCACATAGGTGAACGAGCACAAAATCGCCGCGAAAATGCCGATCGCCCGCGGGATGTTGCCGCCGTAGCGCGCCCCCAGAAAATCCGGAATCGTGAACTGGCCGAACTTGCGCAAGTAGGGCGCAAGTAGCAGCGCTACCAGCACGTAGCCGCCTGTCCATCCGATCACGAACCCGAGCCCGTCGAAGCCGGCCAGGTACAGCGTTCCGGCCATGCCGATAAACGACGCAGCCGACATCCAGTCGGCCCCGGTCGCCATGCCGTTGAACAAGGCCGGCACTCGTCGGCCCGCGACGTAAAACTCAGCGACGTCGGACGTGCGGCTCATGATTCCAATGCCCGCATACAGCCCGATCGTGGCAAACAGGAACGCGTAGCCGATCCATACTCTAGGCAGACCCAATTGCTCGAGTATCGCCAGGACAATCACGAACGCGATAAAGCCACCCGTGTAAAACGTGTAGTACTTGCGCAGCTGGTTGAAAAACGCTCGATTGGCGCTGACGTTGGTGCTCATGCTTCGTCTCCTTCGTCGACACCGTACTCAAGATCCAGCTTGCGCATGTAACGCGCGTAGAACCAGATGATGATCACGTAAATGATCAGCGATCCCTGCGCCGCCATGTAGAACGACAGCGGCCAGCCAAAGAAATTGATCTCGGCCAGCGGGATTGCGAAATAGCCCATCACATAAGTGACGACGAACCAGATCGCCAGAAGCACTGCGGTAATCTGCAGATTGCGCCGCCAATACTCTCGATGCTTTTCGGTCTGCTGCATGGGTTGCTCCTCGGTAGTTTTTCTTCATTGCCTTAGTTACACGGCCTCGACGGTTTTGACCTCCTTCGAAACTGAACCTTTATCGCGCTGGCGCGGAACGGCGCGTGCAGCTGTTTGCTGTAGATCGCGCTTCAGCGTGGCGGAAAACTTCGGTTCGAACTCTGCGAGTCGTTCGTACACCTTCCATGCATCGCCGCTGCGTCCCAGGTGGTGATACGTCATTCCGAGTTGATAGTAGCCGTAGGGACTGAACGGCTGCAGCTTGATGTTACGGGTGAACGCATCGATGGCTTCGTCGAGCCGGCCGCCTCTGATCAGCACTAGGCCGAGGCCGTACCACGCGCGGTCGAGTGATGGCTTTAACTCGACGGCCTTGAGAAAGCAGCGTTCGGCAGCGCCAAGATCTTCCCCTTTGTCGTGCAGAAATCCCAGGTTGAACCAGGCATCCGCTGCGAGCGGATCTATGTCAACCAATTGTTCGAACTCGCTCACCGCAGCCGTCAAATCGCCGGACTCCGCGTACAGATTGCCCAGGGCGGCGCGCGCAACAGCATCGTGCGGCGCAAGCGCAATAAGTCGGCGATAAACGCCGACCGCTTCCGGCGTGCGCCTGAACAAGACCGCGGCATAGGCCAGGCACCGCAATCGAATGCGCGTAATCAAACGTGCGATCGCCGTCATGCCGTCATCGGCTTTGTTGTACTGCAGCGCACGCGCGCTGCTGCGGGTCGGCACGGCAGCTGCCAGCGAGCTCGAACAGCACCACCAGCCAGACGACGAACAACAGGAAGAAGGTGGCCAGCGGAATATGACGGTCGAGCACGAACTTCGGCGTCACCAGTCGCGTCAGCCGCGTAAAAGGATTCGTGACAATCTCGAACAGTTTGTAAACGGCGTTCTGATGCCGCCGATTCCAGGAAAAAACTCCGATGGCGAGCTGCGCAATCAACGCCATGGCGGCAATCTCGAGCACTGCCTTGACGAGCGTCAGCAAGGTAGCCACGCGCTTGCTTCTCCTGTTTGCACAACGTCGACATAACAGCGTTATCCTTCAGCTGCTCGCGGTCACAGTGTCACCCTTCAGATGCCTCTACGACTGCTCACTGACTGCGGCACCGTATGCTCGGGGTCGCGTTTCAGTGTCGCTGCGAACTTCGGCTCGAACTTGCCCAATTCTTAATGCGTCGTCCCCCACTGCGGCCGAGGTGATGCTAAGTCATGCGGAGCCAATAGTAACCATAAGGACCGAAATGTTGAAGCCTGATGTTGTGTTTGAGCGCAGCGACCGCTTCTTTTTTTTAGCGCCCCTGACGTATAAGCACCTGCCCGGGTCCGTCCCACGCGCCATGCGGCCTGCCGCCAACACCAGCGTCCGCGCGATCGACCGCGAAAACGCATTCTCGACCCCCGCGCGCCGCCTCGCTACTATTTTATTGTGGCCCGCTAAGGTTTCGCCAGTCCGCTCGAATACGGCAGCCAGGTCGACAACGCGGGCACCAGCGTCACGATCATCAACAACCACATGTGCCAGCAGAAAAGGACGCAATTCACGCACGAGTGGCCCGATCGGTACTTTCGAAACGGCCGAAGTGACCGCCAGCAAACCGCCTACCGGCGGGGTGATCAAACCCAGCGTCAGGTTGTAGATCACGATCATTGCGAAATGCACCGGATCGATCCGAGCGGCCTGCGCGACCGGCGCCAGGATCGGTACCAGCACCATGACTCCCGGCAGCGGTTCGATGAAGATGCCAAAGATCAGCAACGACACATTGATCACCAACAGCAAGGTCAGTGGACCGACATCGAGTGCGGTGATCCATCGCGCGAGTGACTGCGGCACGTTTTCGATCGTCAGCACCCATGCGAATGCCGCGCTCGCTGCCACGATCAGCAGCACCGAAGCCGTCAGGATCGCTGAACGCGACAGAATCGTCGGCAGGCTTGACCAGCGCAGCGCGCGGAGACGAATGTT
>JBDTQZ010000489.1:0-2871 GCA_039931935.1 Burkholderiaceae bacterium
GCAGAGCGATGTACTTTCCGCGAACATCGGTGGGCAGAAATTTGCCGGTTTTGGCGGCCAGATACAACAGAATGGCGCCGGATTCGAAGATCGAGATCGGCTTGCCGTCGGGTCCGTCGGAGTCGACGATCGCCGGCATCTTATTGTTCGGGCTGATCTTCAGAAATTCCGGCTCGAATTGGTCGCCCGCGCCAATATCGATCGCATGCACGTTGTACGGCAGCGCACACTCCTCGAGCATGATGTGGATTTTGTGGCCGTTAGGTGTAGGCCACGTGTAAAGATCGATCATTGATTGCCTCCTGCCTTGCCCAGCTCAACTTTTGCAATTGCGTTGCGATGAACCTCATCGGGTCCATCGGCCAGCCGTAGTGTGCGCGAGTGCGCATACGCGTACGCCAACGGAAAGTCGTCGCACACCCCGCCGCCACCGTGTGCCTGGATCGCCCAATCGATAACGTCGCACGCAACGTTGGGCGCTACAACCTTGATCATCGCGATCTCGGCCTTCGCGGCCTTGTTCCCGACAGTATCCATCATCCATGCCGCCTTCAGTGTCAACAGGCGCGCTTGATCGATCCGACAGCGAGCCTCGGCGATCCGCTCTTGCCAAACGGTTTGGCGCGCGACTGCGGAGCCGAATGCAACTCGGCTCGACAGACGCCGGCACATCAGCTCGAGCGCGCGCTCGGCAAGACCGATCGAGCGCATGCAATGATGAATGCGCCCCGGCCCCAGGCGCCCCTGCGCAATTTCGAAGCCGCGACCTTCGCCCAGCATCAGATTGCCTGCCGGCACTCGCACATTCTTGAAGTCGATTTCCATATGGCCGTGTGGCGCGTCGTCGTAACCGAACACGCTGAGCGGCCGCATTACATTGATACCGGCCGTATCGGACGGCACCAGGATCATCGATTGTTGCGAATGTCGCGGCGCTTCGGGATCGGTCTTCCCCATCACGATGTAGATGCGGCAGCGCGGATCTCCCGCGCCCGAAATCCACCACTTGCGGCCGTTGATCACGTAGTCACGGCCGTCGCGCACGATCGCCGTCTGAATGTTGGTTGCATCGCTCGACGCCACCGCGGGCTCAGTCATCACGAACGCCGAGCGAATCTCCCCGGCGAGCAGCGGTTCCAACCACTGCTTCTTGTGCGCATCGCTGCCGTAGCGCTCGATCGTTTCCATGTTGCCAGTATCGGGCGCCGAACAGTTGAACACTTCGGGTGCCCATGGAACTCGACCCATCGATTCGGCAAGCGGTGCGTATTCGAGATTCGTCAGCCCCGCGCCATGCGAAGACTGCGGAAGAAACAGGTTCCACAATCCAGCCGCTTTAGCTTTCGGCTTCAACTCCTCGATCAGCGTGGTCGGGGTCCAGCGCGCGCCGCGCTTGGAGTTTTCTTCGATCTCATCGTGGAAGCGCCGCTCGTTCGGATACGCGTGTTGCTGCATGAACGAATCGACGCGTTCGCGCAGCTGATGAACTTTCGGTGAATAGTCGAATTGCATTTGCGCAGAATAGCTCAGCGCAGCGGACGCCGGCGCGCGCGTCACCGCGCCACGGTTTAAAGTGCGGGCGATGAAAGCAATTCAGTGCGTCGAGTGGGGTGATCCCGACAAACTCGTACTGGCCGAGCTGCCGTTGCCGGAACCCGGTGCGGCGCAGGTGCGCATTCGCACCGCCGCGGCTGGCGTTAATTTCCCCGACGCGTTGATCGTGCAAAAGAAGTATCAGCTTCAACCGAAGCTGCCGTTTGTCCCGGGCACCGAAGTTGCCGGAACCATCGACGCCGTCGGAGATGGCGTCGCGCATTTGAAGGTGGGTGATCGCGTCATCGCGTTCGTCGGTGTTGGCGGCTTTGCGGAGTACGTTTGCGCGCCGGCTCCGTTGGCCATCGCGATACCCGATGGAGTCACTGATGAAGTTGCAGCCGCATTCACGCTGACGTACGCAACGTCGCATCATGCGCTGTTCGATCGCGGGCAACTGAAGGCTGGCGAGACGCTGCTGGTGCTCGGCGCCGGTGGCGGAGTTGGGTTGGCCGCAGTCGAGCTCGGCAAAGTCGCGGGCGCGCGCGTGATTGCTGCGGCGTCAAGCGCGGACAAGCTCGCGGCGGCGAAGGAGCACGGCGCTGACGAGCTGATCGACTATTCGACTGCCGACCTGCGCGCAGCGGTTAAGGAACTGACCGGCGGCAACGGTGCCGACGTGATTTACGATCCCGTCGGCGGTCCCGGCACCGAAGCCGCGGTGCGCTCACTCGCGTGGCGCGGACGGCTGTTGATTGTCGGTTTTGCGCAAGGTGAGATTCCGCAGATCCCGGCCAATCTGTTGTTGTTGAAAGGCGCCTCGGCGGTCGGGTTGTTCTGGGGCGAATTTGCAAAGCGGGAACCCAAAGCGAACTTCGCGATGCTGAAAGAGCTGTTCGCGTGGCTGAAGGAGGGCAAGCTGAAGCCGCATGTGTCGCACGTATATCCATTGGCGGAGACGCCGCGAGCGCTCGAAGCGCTATTGGCTCGCAATGTGGTCGGCAAGCTGGTGGTTCGCCCTTGAGGATGAAGCAGATGAAAGTGTTAGCCGCGTTGGTTCTTGTTGCGTGCATCGGCATTGCCGACGCCGCAGAGCGCAGTATCGACAAGTCGGTCGTAGTGCCGGCAACACTCGATCAGACATGGGACGCGTGGACCACGCGCGAAGGCATCATCAGCTTCTTTGCGCCCGACGCGAAGATCGAGCCGAAAGTCGGCGGCGCGTTTCACATTTACATCAACCCGCTGGCCGAGCCGGGAATGAAGGGTGCGGATGAGATGCGATTCATGGCGCTGCAACCGAAGCAGATGCTGTCATTCGACTGGAACGCGCCACCT
>JBDTQZ010000490.1:0-2862 GCA_039931935.1 Burkholderiaceae bacterium
GAATACCGGCCTGTCACGCCGGGGGTCGCGGGTTCGAGTCCCGTCCACTCCGCCATCCAGCAAGGGTTTTTTGCTATTGAAGCCATAGCAAAAACTTGCTGCCAGAAAAATTCCCTTTCCTGAAAACTTGATGATGCAACGCCGATACGTCCGTACATCGGCTGATTGGCGTTTGTTTTAAAGTAGTCAGCGCAGCGCGCGCGCCGGCAATACCGTTGCACGGCACTCGCCAAAGCCGATGCGGCGCGCGCCGGTGCGTTCGCAATAGCCGCGCAGCACGACGCTGTCGCCATCTTCCAGAAAAGTTCGTTTCTCGCCGTTGCTCAACTGAATCGGCTTTTTACCGCCCTGACTGAGTTCGAGCAGCGAGCCGGCCTGTTCAGGTCTGGGCCCCGACAGCGTGCCCGTGCCAAACAGGTCGCCGGACTGCAGGTTGCAACCGTTGACCGTATGGTGCGCAACCATCTGTGCCACGGTCCAGTACGCATCATTGAAGTTCGAGGTCACAAGCCGATCGCCGGCGTGACCCGCCTCGCGCATCTTTGCCGTCTGCAGCCATACTTCCAGCTGGATGTCGAAGGCGCCAGCCTCGCGGTTCGTTGGAGAGTCGAGGTAGGGCAGAGGATCGGGGTCGATGCTTGGGCGCACAAAGGGGCTGCGAAACGGCGCGAGCGCTTCGGTGGTCACCATCCATGGCGTCACTGTGCTGGCGAAATTTTTCGACAAGAAAGGCCCGAGCGGCTGGTATTCCCACGTTTGAATGTCGCGTGCCGTCCAGTCGTTAAACAGCACCAAACCAAACACACGCGATTCGGCCTCTTGCATGGTCACTGCTTCGCCGCGTGCGTTCGGCATTCCGATGAACACGCCAATTTCCAGCTCGTAGTCGAGCTTGCGCGTCGGGCCGACGCTGGGCGCCTCGTCGTCAGGCGCCTTGGTCTGGCCGTTTGGGCGGGGGAATGACTCGCCGCTCACGCCAATTGACGAGGCGCGGCCGTGGTAGCCAATGGGAATCCATTTGTAGTTCGGCAGCAGCGGGTTTTCAGGCCGGAACTGCTTGCCCACCGTGGTCGCGTGATGGATGCTGGTATAAAAATCGGTGTAGTCGCCAATCCGGCAGGGCAGGCCCATCTCGACGTCGGCTTGCGCCACAATGCAATCACGCGCCCTGGCGCTTGCGTTGTCGGTTCGCAAGAAGGTCGAGATAGCCCGGCGCAATTGGCACCTGTCTTCAGCACTGCCTGTCATCAGCGCATTCATGTCGTCGGTGCCGATGAGCCCGGCCGCCGACAGATCAAGCACCTGGTCACCAATCGCCACGCCGATGCGCAGCGGCGCTTTGCTGCCCTTGGGCCGAAAGCGGCCGAACGGCAGATTCTGTATCGGGAAATCGCAGGCCGGTTCGTTTGCGGATGTCACCCAACTGGTCAGCGACGGGTCGTACGTGTCATCGCCAGAATGGTTCATCGTTGCTCCCGATTAAAGTGTTTCTTGAGATCCTGCCAGCAACGGTAGTACGCGGGTTGCAGTTCGGCCGATTCGATTGCGTGCGTGGTCGGGCGCCACACCAGGCGCGACTCGAACATGAATGCCATCGTGTCGCTGATCACGTCGGGCTTGGACAGGTCGGCGTGGCTGGCTTTCTCAAAAGTTTCGGCGTCGGGCCCGTGGCCGGTCATGCTGTTGTGCAGGCTTGCGCCGCCGGGCAAAAACCCTTCGGCCTTAGCGTCGTAAACACCATGCACCAGACCCATGAACTCGCTGGCGATGTTGCGGTGAAACCAGGGCGGGCGAAATGTGTCCTGCATGACCAGCGTGCGCGGCGGAAATATCGCAAAGTCGATGTTGCTGACGCCCGGCGTGTCGGACGCGCTGTGCAGAACCAGGAAAATCGAGGGATCGGGATGGTCATATGAAATCGATCCGATCGCGTTGAAGCGGCGCAGATCGTACTTGTACGGCGCGTAGTTGCCGTGCCAGGCCACCACATCGAGCGGTGAATGATTCATTGCTGCCTGCCACAGCTGGCCCATGAACTTGGCAACCAGCTGGTGCGGCTCGTCAACGTCCTCGTAAGCGGCAACCGGCGTCAGGAAGTCGCGCGGGTTTGCCAAGCCATTCGAGCCAATAGGCCCCAAATCAGGAAGACGAAAATTGGCACCGTAGTTCTCGCAAATGTAGCCGCGCGCGCTGCCATCGAGCAGTTCGAGCCTGAAACGCACGCCACGCGGAATCACGACAATCTCTTGCGGCTCGGCTTCAATCACGCCGAACTCGGTCACGAAGCGGTGTCGGCCCAGTTGCGGCACGAACAGCATTTCGCCGTCGGCGTTGTAAAAGCTGCGGTTTTCCATAGGGCGGTTCACCGCGTACAGATGGATCGCGCCGCCATTTTGCGCGGCGGCATCGCCCTGGCCCGCCATCGTGACAATGCCCTCGATCAGGTCGGTTGGCGCTTGCGGCATGGGCAGCGGATTCCAGCGCAGCTGGTTCGGCGTGCAGGGCGGCATCGTACTGAAGTCGCTGCCAATGCGCCCGGCGTTGATGCGCTCAAATGGCTCATGCATCGCCGAAGGACGAATCCGGTACAACCAGGAGCGCCGGTTGCTTGCGCGCGGCGCGGTGAATGCGGTGCCGCTCAACTGCTCGGCGTACAGACCGTATGGGACGCGCTGCGGCGAGTTGCGCCCAACCGGCAGTGCGCCGGGCAGCGCTTCGGTCTCGAAGGAATTGCCAAAGCCGCTCTGGTAGGAAAGAGGGATCATATTGCTCATGGCAAACCTCCGCGCACCGTGTGAAAAAGCTAACTTGGTACCACCAACAGGAATCGAACCTGTATCTAGCGCTTAGGAGGCACTCGTT
>JBDTQZ010000491.1:0-2859 GCA_039931935.1 Burkholderiaceae bacterium
TCGATCGGCGCTGATCAGTCTGCTTCGTGCGTTAAAGAAATCTCGCTGGAACGTTGGCAACGATCGCAGCATCACCGAGTGGCTGCACGAATGCGGCCAGACATCGCAGGTGGTTCGACGGGTTTGGCGGCCGCTGGCGCTCGCTGCGCTCAATACGCCTCTGGACCGGGCCTCGGCACAGATCTTCGCCAACGTCTTGCGAGATTCGCTCGGCGCCGTGGGCTCTGCCAGCGACATGTGGTTGCCCCGCGCCGATCTTTCGGCGCTATTGCCCGATGCGGTCGAGCGTTACGTCGTCGCGCACCGGGGTGAAGTTCGCCGCGATGCGCGAGTTGAGCGAATCGGCCGCAGCGGGCCCAACGAGCCGTTTCAGCTTCTATTGCGGAAGGAGCCCGAGCAAACCATTGCGGTCGACGCTGTCGTCTATGCCGCCGCCCCCACCCACCTGCAGCACATCATGGGGCGCAGCAATGGATTGAGCGCGACCTACGAAGCGCTAGCGCGCTTCGAGCATGAGCCGATCTACACCGTTTACCTGAAGTACGCGCCGACCGTCCGCGTCGCGCGCGGATTCAGCGCGCTGCTCGACGACGCACCGAAACGCCGCTACGCGCAGTGGGTGTTCGACCGTGGCGCCTTCGATCGCCGTAACCAAGGTGTGCTCGCCGCGGTCATCAGCTCGAGCGGGCCGCACGAAGCCGAGTCGCTGGGAGGCGTTTGTCAGGCAGTGGCGCAGCAATTGACTGAAGATCTTGGCTTGCCGGCGCCTTTCGATGCACGCGCGATTGCCGACCGGCGCGCAACGCTGGCCGCCGTACCCCACTTGCACCGCCCTGCCAATCGAACTGAAACGCAGGGCTTCGTTATCGCGGGCGACTGGACGGAGTCCGACTATCCATCGACGCTCGAAACTGCCGTGCGCAGCGGCCGTGCTGCGGCACAGGCGCTTCTGAGCCAGCGCTAGTCATGTCGTACGCGCGCCAACGCGTGTTCCACGCGATCGACCGCAATCACTTCGAGCCCTTCGATCGACTGCTTTGGCGCGTTCTGCTTCGGGATCAGCGCCATCGAAAAGCCGAGCTTCGCCGCCTCGCGCAGCCGCTCCTGTCCGCGCGGCGCGGGCCGCACCTCACCCGCCAGCCCGACTTCCCCAAACGCGATCAAGCCGCGCGGCAGCGGCTGGTCGCGCATCGATGAAACCACCGCCAGCAACACTGGCAGATCCGCCGCCGGCTCGCCAATGCGTACGCCGCCGACCGCATTCACGAAAACGTCTTGATCGAAGGCGGCGATGCCCGCATGGCGATGCAAGACAGCGAGCAACATCGCCAGTCGCTGTTGATCGAGCCCGACCGAAAGTCGGCGCGGATTCGGCACATGCGCCGCGTCGACCAGCGCCTGAATTTCGACCAACAGCGGTCGCGTCCCCTCCTGCGTCGCCATCACGCACGTGCCGGCGACCTGCACGTCGTGCTTTGACAGAAACAGCGCCGACGGATTACTAACGCCCTTAAGCCCGCGATCGGTCATCGCAAATACGCCGAGCTCGTTGACTGCGCCGAAACGGTTCTTGAATGAGCGGATCAGCCGGAACGACGAGTGAGACTCCCCTTCGAAGTACAGCACCGTGTCGACCATATGTTCGAGGACGCGTGGCCCGGCCAGCGAGCCATCCTTGGTCACGTGGCCGATCATGATCAGCGTCAGCCCCGATTGTTTCGCCAGGCGCGTCAGCTGCGCGGCGCATTCGCGCACCTGCGCCACCGAGCCGGGCGCTGACTGCAGCTGTTCCGAGTACAGCGTCTGAATCGAATCGATCACCAATACCGACGGCCTCTCAGTGCCGACCGTCGCGACGATGCGCTCCAACGAAATCTCTGACAGTAGGCGAACCCGTGCGGCGTCGACTCCAAGGCGTCTCGCGCGCAAAGCGACCTGCGCGGCCGACTCCTCGCCGCTGACGTACAGCACCGCAGCATTCGATGACAGCGCCGCCAGCGACTGCAACAGGAGCGTCGACTTGCCAATACCGGGATCGCCCCCGATCAACACGACACCGCCCTCAACAAACCCGCCGCCCAACACACGGTCGAACTCGTCGATGCCGGAGGCAATGCGCGGCATCTCGCGCGCCTGCACGTCGCCCAGCGACTGTGTGGGTGCATTGGATACAAGCGCGCCGTAACGATGCTCCGTCGGCGCCTCTACGCGTGCCTCCGAAAGAGAGTTCCATGCATTGCAATGCGGGCACTGGCCCTGCCACTTCAAGCTTGCGCCGCCGCATTCGGCGCAGACAAATTGTGTTTTTGCCTTCGCCATGCTTCAGCTGTTGATCTCGGTGACCGGCACGCGCGATGCCAGCGCGCACATCAATTCATACCCAACGGTGCCGCACACATTCGCAACTTCATCGATCGGAAGGTTCTTGCCCCACAGCTCGACGTTACTGCCGACAGCGGCGAGCGGAGCCAACGTCAAGTCGACGGTGATCATGTCCATCGACACACGCCCGGCAATGGGTACCCGAACGCCGTCGATCAGCACCGAGGTTCCATCGGGTGCATGGCGCGGATAGCCATCGGCATAGCCGCACGCGACGACGCCGATGCGAATCGGACGCGGTGCCAGGAATCTTGATCCGTAGCCGACCGCTTGCCCGGCGTTCAGGCTCTGTACTGCGATCAAGCGCGAGTGCAACGCCATCGCAGGCGCAACGCCGAGCTCCGCGGCGGTATGCGACTCGTCGGTCGCAGCACCGTATAACGCGATGCCCGGCCGCACCGAGTTGCCTTGCACTTCGGGCCGCAAGAACAACGCTGCCGAGTTGGCAAAGCTACGCGGCTCCGGCCAGTCACCGGC
>JBDTQZ010000492.1:0-2858 GCA_039931935.1 Burkholderiaceae bacterium
GCCGCGCTGCTGATCGGAGTGCTGCATGCATTCGGCAACTCGTGGCTTCCTCAATCGACGCTGGTATTGATCTTTGTAGTGATGGCCGTCGTGCTGATTTTGCGCCCGCATGGGTTGCTGGGTCGCGCACACGTACCGCAGCCGACACGCATGTATGCGCACGCACCGTTCGTGGCGCCGGCCGCGCGCTGGCGCGTGATCGGGACTGCAGCGCTCGGGCTAGCCATCGTGCTTCCGATGCTGATCGGCGATTACGCCATTGTCGTTGCCACCGAAGTCGCGATTGCCGCAGTGTTAGCAGCAAGCCTGCATTTCGGCATGGGGCTCGGCGGCATTGTGTCGTTCGGGCATGCCGCCTTTTTTGGCTTGGGTGCGTATGCGGTTGCGCTTGCGATCAAGCATCTGGCTGCGCCGTTTGCGGCAGCGCTACTGCTCGCGCCGATCGTAGCCGGCGCTGCGGCGCTACTGATCGGCCCGGTCGTCCTGCGGTCACACGGCGTCTACGCGGCGATGTTGACGCTCGCGTTTGCGCAGATTCTGTGGTCGATTGCGACTCAGTGGGTTGAGCTGACCGGTGGTGACAACGGCGTGTTGGGGCTGTGGTCGGTGCTGCCCGCTGCGCTGTCGTCTCCGTTGGCGTACTACGCAGCCGCAGGGGCGATTGCGGTGGCTTCGCTGGCGGCGCTGCGTCGAATCGCGCTCGCTCCTTTCGGCTTCGCGTTACGCGCTGCGCGTGACAGCGAGCTGCGCGCCGACGCGATCGGCATCGATACGCAACGTACGCGCTGGCTTGCGTTCAGCGTCGGTGGATTCTTCGCGGGGACCGCAGGAGCGTTGCACGCGTTTCACAAGGGTTCGGTATTTCCGACGACGTTGTCGATTCCGGTGTCGGTCGACGCGCTGATCATGGTGCTGCTGGGTGGTATCCAAACGCTGATCGGTCCGATCGTGGGCGCACTTGCGTACCACGCCCTGTCCACCGAGCTGACTCGGTTGACGGACCACTGGCGACTGTTCCTGGGGCTTGCGATCGTGATTCTGGCAGTCGTGTTCCCGGACGGCATCGTTGGCTTCGCGCGTCGCCGCTTCGCGAAAACTTGATGAGCTTGCTGCAGCTGGAACAGCTAAAGCGAAGCTTCGACGGAGTGCGCGCAGTTGACGATGTGTCATTCACTTTGCGGGCCGGTGAAATCGCCGCTCTGATCGGTCCAAACGGCGCCGGCAAATCCACGGTGTTCAATTTGATCGACGGCCAGCTGGCGCCGCAGGCAGGCCGCGTGTTGTTCGACGGTGAATCACTGACTGCGTGGTCGACGGCCGAGCGCACGAGGCGCGGCATCGGACGCACCTTTCAGGTGGCTCAGACGTTCGCGACGATGACTGTTTCGCAGAACGTACAGTTGGCGTTGGTTGCCGCGGCGGGCGGAGCATCGGACGTCGCCAGCTTGCTGTGGGACATGCAGACGGAAGCTGCGAACTCGCTGCTGGCGCAAGTCGGCCTGCAGCGATATGCCGCTGCTGCCGCAGCAAGCCTTGCGTACGGCGACGTCAAGCGGCTTGAACTGGCGCTTGCACTGGCGGCAAAGCCCCGATTGTTGTTAATGGATGAGCCGACGGCAGGTATGGCGGCGTCTGAGCGCTCCGCGTTGATGCAAACGATCGTGTTGCTCGCGGGCGCAAGCAACATGGCCGTGTTGTTCACCGAGCACAGCATGGACGTTGTGTTCGGTTTTGCGCACCGGGTCCTGGTGCTGTCCCGTGGTCAGTTGATTGCCGACGGTGTGCCGGAAGCGGTGCGTGCCGACACCGAAGTGCAGCGGCTGTACCTTGGAGAAGAAGCGTGAGCGTGGCGCTCGGGCTGCAGCGTGTATCGGCCTGGTACGGCAATGCCCGGGTCATCAGCGATGCAAGCCTGAGTGTCGCTGCAGGTGAAGTCGTCGCGCTGATCGGCCGTAACGGTGCAGGAAAGACGTCGTTGTTGCGAGCTGCGATCGGATTGATGCCGCGCTCTGAGGGAAGCGTGTTGCTCGACGGCATCGACGTCAGCCAGCTGCCGCCGTTTCGCCGGGCGAAGCTTGGTCTTGGCTACGTGCCGGAGGATCGCCGCATCTTTACGGATTTGACGGTCGAAGAGAATTTGCGCATCGCTAGCCGACCGCTGGATGGCGGGCTAACGGAGCGCGATCTGCTCGAATTGTTCCCGAACCTTGCCGACATGCTGCATCGGCCCGCAAGCGCAATGAGTGGCGGCGAACAACAGATGCTCGCCGTCGCGCGCACTTTGGCCGCAAACCCGTCCGTCGTGTTGCTCGATGAGCCGTCCGAAGGCATTGCACCGCTGGTTGTCGCGAAGATGCGCGGAGCGGTGCTGGCGATGAAGGCGCGCGGAGTTGCCACGCTCGTTTCCGAGCAGAACGTGCGCTTTGCCGCGTCGATCGCCGATCGCGCGGTGCTGATCGAACAGGGCAGGGTGGTAGGCGAGGCAACGCGTGCGGAATTGCTGACGCCCAGCGAATCGGTGCAGCGCGTGCTGGCGCTCGGAGCGGCTGCACCTACAATCCACCGATGATCATCACGTCGCTGCTGGACACGGATCTGTACAAGTTCACGATGATGCAGGTGGTTCTGCATCATTTTCCTGGCGCCAGTGTCGAGTATCGATTCAATTGCCGCAATCCTGGCATCGACCTGGTGCCACACATCAGCGCCATCAACGATGAAATCGAGTCGCTTTGTACGCTTCGGTTTCGGGAATCGGAGCTGCAGTATCTGCGCGACCTGCGCTTCATCAAGAGCGACTTCGTCGACTTTCTCGGACTGTTTCAGCTGAACACGAAGTACATCACCGTCAAGCCTTC
>JBDTQZ010000493.1:0-2857 GCA_039931935.1 Burkholderiaceae bacterium
GCTTGTCGGGGATCGGCGCGCCTTGCACGATGTCGACGAGCACCATTTGATCGATGCGCGAATCCTTGTCGTCTGCGTCCTTCAGCGACCCGCGTTCCAGCAGCTTCACGGCAAGACGTCGCCCGAGAAATCCCGCGCCGCCTGTGATCAGAACTTTCATTAGTGCGCCGCTTTGGATAACCGCTGCATCCAGCCGAGCCCTTCTTCGGTGCTTCGCCGAGGTCGATACTCGCAGCCGACCCATCCTTCGTAACCCATTTCGTCGAGGAGCCGCATCAGATAGCCGCAGTCGACTTCGCTTTCGTCGGGCTCGTGCCGCTCCGGCACGCCGGCGATCTGCACGTGGCCGATGTTGTTGAAATACTTTTTGAACTTCATCGCGAGATCGCCTTCGACGATCTGCGCATGATAGAAATCCATTTGCACCTTGACGTTGGGTTCGGCGACCTCCGCGACGATCGCGTGCGCGTCGGCTTGCGTGTTCAGAAAGTAACCGGGGATGTCACGCGGATTGATCGGCTCGATCAGCACGGTACGACCGGTTTTCGCCAGCTCACGCGCTGCGAGTCGAAGGTTCTCGATGTATACCGCGCGATGCGCGGCTCGATCGCCGCCGGGCGGAACGATCCCGCACATCGCGTGCAGATTGGGTGTCCTGGTTGCGTCGGCGTATTCCAATGCGCGTACAAGGGCAGCGCGAAAATCCCGTTCCCGACCGGGAAGGCAAGCCAATCCGCGCTCGCCCGCGGCGACCTCTCCAGGCCACAGATTCAGCCCACGGTTCTGCAAGCCGCTGTCGTCAAGCCATTTCGCAATATCGTGCGGCGTATGGTCATATGGAAACAGCAGCTCGACCGCCTTGAAACCGTTGTGGGCAGCGGCTGCGAACCGCCGCTCAAAGGGCAGCTCGGTAAACAGCATTCCAAGATTCGCTGCGAACTTCGGCATCGTCTAATTGGGTACAGCGAAAGCCGAACGCAGCTCGTCGATTTGCGCATCGGTCAGCGCTCGAACCGGCGCATTGCGTAGTAACAGGAACAACTTAGCGGTTTCTTCCAGCTCTTCGGTCGCGTAGACCGCCGCTTCCAGCGACGCTCCGGAAACGATCGGGCCGTGGTTGGCCAGCAGCATGGCCGCGTGCGAGCGCGCGAGTTCGCGTATCGCACCAGCCAGCCTTGCGTCACCGGGGCGGTGGTAGGGAACAAGAGGCAGCCGACCGATCTTCATTACGAAATACGCCGTCAACGGCGGCACACAACTCGCCGTATCGAGCCCATCCATGCACGACACCGCCGCCGAATAGGTCGAATGCAGATGAACAATCGCGTTGGCGCCGGCGCGCTCTTCGTACATCGCGCGATGCAGAAAGGCTTCCTTCGAAGGTGGGTCTCCGCTGATCAGTCGTCCCTGCCAGTCCAGCTTCGAAAGCCTCGCGGCGTCGAGCTGCCCCAAACAGGAATCGGTGGGCGTCAACAGCCACCCATCATCAAGACGCGCGCTGATGTTGCCGCTGCTGCCGGCAGCGAGTCCACGGTCGAACAGCGAACGCCCGTGATAAACGATGCGTTCCCGCAGCGCGTGCTCTTTTTCGGTGCTCATGATGGCCGCGCCAACGCGTCCCACGCCTTAAGAAAGAAGTCGGAACTCCCGAAATTACCGGATTTCAACGCGAGCGCCAGCGTTCGACGCTTTGGTTTGCTCAGTACGGTCGTCGTCCACGGCACGCCGGGATCGATCTCGCGCCCGATCGCGAGTCTTTTCACGCCGAGCGCATGCAGCACGGCGCCGGAGGTTTCGCCTCCGGCAACGATCAATTGATTGACACCGCGGTCGACAAGTCCGGTGGCGATTGTTGCCAGTGCGTGTTCGACCAGTGACGCCGATTGCTCGACACCCAACGCTGCCTGCGTGCGCTTCACCTCCTCAGGTGCCGCCGTCGCGTAGACCAGAATCGGCCCGGTACCGATGTGAGCCGCGGCCCATATCAACGCGGCGCCCGCGACGTCTTGTCCATTGGCGAGCTCGAAAGGATCGATGCGAAACGAAGGGCGCTGTGCGCGCATGACATCGACCTGATTTTGCGTTGCCGTCGAACAGCTTCCGGCGACGACCGCCTTGAAGCCGTCGGCGATCGGCATTCCGTTCGCCGCGCTCGGAGCGCCCAATGATCTCGACTGCAGAAAATTTCGCGGCAGCCCTTGCGCCAGGCCTGACCCGCCCGTTATCAGCGGCAAGTTCGCCGAAGCAGCCGCAATCTGGATGAGGTCATCGTCGGAAATTGCATCGACGATGGCAAGTCCGCAGCCTTCGCGCTGAAGAAATGCGAAGCGCTCCGCAATCGCGCTCGCGCCTGCCCTGACAACGGCGTGATCCACCGACCCAACCTTGCGCTGCGTCTGTTGTTGCAGAACGCGCACCAGGTTTGCGTCTGTCATCGGTGTCAGCGGGTGATGCTGCATCCCGCTCTCATTCAACAACACACCGCCGACGAACAGATAGCCCTGATAAATCGTGCGACGCGTCGCGGGAAACGCAGGACATGCGATCGTGAAATCTGTTCCGAGCGCGTCCATCAAGGCGTCGGCTACCGGACCGATGTTGCCCTGCGAAGTTGAATCGAACGTCGAGCAGTACTTGAAATAGTGTTGTACGCATCCGGCGGCTTGAAACCACCGGAGCGCCTCGAGCGATTCCGCCACAGCTTGCTCGACCGGGCTGGTCCGGGATTTCAGAGCGACAACGACGGCATCGGCGTCTTCCGGCCAGGCCCCGTCCGGCACGCCGATCAACTGCACGGTGCGCATGCCATTATTGACGAGGATGCCCGACAGATCGGTGCCACCTGTCAAGTCGTCGG
>JBDTQZ010000494.1:0-2853 GCA_039931935.1 Burkholderiaceae bacterium
GGAGCGCCTGCTGCAGCTCGCGGACCTTGCGATGTACGAAGCAAAGCTCAAAGGAAAGAATCGCTTCGCGTTCGCGCACAACGCCGGCTTGCCGAACAACGTAACGCCACTGGTGCCACGCGCAACGCGTAGCGGTTGACCACCAGTACGCCGCGTCAATCCGTGGCGCGTACCTTGGTGTCAATGGCGTGCCCGCAGTCAGAGTGCCGATATCATCGTCTCGTGAACGGCCATCAGTTCTGAGGGCTGATATTCGACCTTCCTTGAACGTCTAGAGAGCAGGAGTAACGATGAGTCGCACGTCTGACGCGCTAAGTCTGATTGGGAGAATTTTTCTGGCGGTTATTTTTGTGTTGTCCGGTTTCGGCAAGATTAGCGGCTTCGAGGGGCTGGTTGGCCAGATCGCATCAAAAGGTTTTCCGGCGGCGCAGGTGTTTGCAGTGGCGACGATTGTGATCGAGGTCGGTGTCGCTCTGCTACTGATAGCCGGCTGGAAGGCGCGGTGGGCCGCGTTTCTGCTGGCGGTGTTTACCGCCATCGTGACGTTTTTCTTTCACAACTTCTGGGCCGTGCCCGAGGCGCAGAAAATGATGCAGCAGGTTGAATTCCTGAAGAATCTCGCACTGATCGGCGGCTTGTTGATGGTGGTCGCATTTGGCCCAGGACGCTTAAGCGTCGACAAGCGCTAGGGTAGGACTCGCTTCAGAAATGCGGCGATATCGCGGATTTCCTGTTCGTTGACCGAGTGTGGCATTGGATATTGATGCCACTCGACGTTGTAGCCTTCTGCGGTCAGCGCATCGCGCGAAGCGACACCGCGCGCGAGTGGCACGATCGGATCTGACGCGCCGTGCGCCATGAAAATGGGCACTTGCGCACTCGCCGGCGTGCGCTCTCGGGCGAAGGTATCTGCCAATGGCAGATAGCAGGACAACGCCACGAGCGCAGCCAGCGGCTGCGCCTGGCGAAGCCCGGTATGCAACGCGATTGCGCCGCCCTGCGAGAAACCTGCGAGCACGATGCGCGACCTTGAGACGCCGCGCTCGACCTCACGCGCGATAAGCACTTCGACCTGCTGTTGCGATCCGCGTATTCCTTTTTCGTCTTCGCGACGAAGAAGATCGCTGTTGAGGATGTCGTACCACGCGCGCATCACGGCGCCGCCATTAATCGTGACCGGCATGGTTGCCGCGTGCGGAAAGACGTAGCGTGCTGCCGGAGCGCCCAGAGCTTGCAGCTCGCGCACGACCGGCACGAAGTCATAACCGTCGGCGCCGAGCCCATGCAGCCATATGACGGTGGCCGTCGGCGAAGGGTGCGTCTGTAGCTCGACGCATTCAAGCAGCGCGTTCACTTGTCCGTCCTTAACGCAGACTTTGGCCGAAATGCCTTGACGACCGTATCGTGCGTTTCGACATACGGCCCACCTATCAAGTCAATGCAGTACGGAACGGCGGAGAAGATGCCGTGCACCTTCGCCTCACCGTTGGGTGATTTCAGCCCCTCGAGGGTTTCGGTAATCGCCTTCGGCTGGCCTGGCAAATTCAGAATCAGCGCCGCGTGATCGGCGGTCTCTCGCAGCACTCCCACCTGGCGCGACAAGATCGCGGTCGGCACGAATTCGAGCGAGATACGGCGCATTTGCTCGCCGAAGCCGGGCATTACGCGTGTCGCGACGGCAAGGGTGGCTTCAGGCGTGACGTCGCGCGGCGCAGGCCCGGTGCCGCCGGTAGTTAGCACCAAGTCACAGCCAACGTCGTCGACCAGCTCGATAAGCGTCTGCTCGATCGCCGGGCGGTCGTCGGCAATCAGTCGCTGATGCGTCTGCTGCGGTGTCTTCAGCGCGCGCGCGAGCCATTGCTGCAGGCCAGGCAGGCCTTGATCAGCGTAGACGCCTTGTGAGGCGCGATCGGAGATCGATACCAGGCCGACGATGAGCTCATTGGCAAAGGCGCGCCTAGCCTTCATCGACCTGCGGCGCGCGACTAATTTCCAAGTGCCGACTTTCCAGATGTGTATACAAGCGGCGGTAGAGCTCGCGCGCATGCTTTGGCGGTTGCTTTACTTCCCGCTCACGCCGCGCGCTGCGAATTGCCGAGCGCAGCCACTGAGTTTCTGCGTCGGGATGCTCGGCAATGAAGGCGGTGAGCGCGTCGTCGTCGTCAAGCAACCGGTCGCGCCATTGCACGGCCCGGTGCATCAGCGACACGGCGGCGCGTGACTCTCCGGTGACTCTTTCGAGTGCTACTCGAATTGCGTCGGCGTCGGCGTGGCGCATTAGTTTTCCCAGGTACTGCATGTGCCGGCGCCGCGCTTCATGACCCTTGACGCGGTGCGCAAATTCGACCGCTTCACGAAGTTCGTCGGGCAAGTCGAGCCGTGAAAACTGATCGTGGCTCAACTCGACAAGTCCCTCGCCAAGCGTCTGCAGCGCGTGCATTTGCCGTTTCAGCTCGGTCTTACTCGGTCGTTCGGCGTCTTCCGGCGTCGCTTCCATATCGTTAGTTATCATACCGACGTGACCCCATTTGCTCTCTCCGACCAGCGGCTGCGCGAACTCGCTCTTGACGCTATCGCGCACGCGCGATCGCTGGGCGCCAGCGACGCCTCGTGCGAAGTCAGCGAATCGACCGGGTTGTCGGTGTCAGTGCGCAAGAAAAAGGTCGAAACGATCGAGCGCACGCGTGACAAGGGCCTAGGTATCACTGTGTACATCGGCAAGCGTCGCGGCAACGCATCGACCTCGGATTTTGCCCGGCCGGCGCTGCAGCAGGCGGTCGAAGCTGCGCACAACATTGCGCGTTTCACTGCGGACGATGAGGCCGCTGGTCTGCCAGACGTCGATACCTTGCA
>JBDTQZ010000495.1:0-2847 GCA_039931935.1 Burkholderiaceae bacterium
CGCACTAAACGGCCAGTCGGAAAATAACTGCACCGAAAAGTGCAAAACGACTACATCGAAATCATCCAACCAGGCGACGGCGTTCGAGCCAGCGTCACGGCGCGCCGGCGCAAAGACGATGTGATGACGTGAGTAGCGCTGCAGGCCTCGCAGAAACTCTCTGACGGTAGGAATGTGCGTCCACGCGGGGTCGTACAGGACGAGGACGTTGAATTGATTGTTCATCGGACGTCGTTGACTGCGGGAGCAGGCGGCGTAAGGCGGTTGTCATTGTAAACTCGGGCCTGCGCTCCCGGAGTGAAACAGTCAAGCCGCATGACGATGCAGCGAAGGGGAATCGTCCTGGCCGGCGGCTCAGGTACCCGCCTCTATCCAGTGACGCAAGCTGTGTCGAAGCAGCTGCTTCCGGTTTACGACAAGCCGATGATTTATTACCCGCTGAGTACGTTGATGCTCGCGGGTATTCGTGAATTTCTGGTGATCTCAACGCCGGCGGACACGCCTCGCTTCGCCGAATTGCTCGGCGATGGCAGCGCCTGGGGTATCCACATTCAGTACGCGGTTCAAGCCTCACCCGACGGTTTAGCGCAGGCGTTCATCATCGGGCGCGAGTTCGTGCGAGACCATTCGTCGGCACTGATTCTCGGGGATAACATTTTTTTCGGGCACGATCTTCCTGTGAAACTGCGAAGCGCTGCCGGCCGGCAAGAGGAAAGCACAGTGTTCGCATATCACGTGACTGACCCACAGCGATATGGTGTGGTCGAGTTTGACGCGGCCGGCCGCGCTGTCAGCCTGGAAGAAAAGCCGTCTGTTCCAAAGTCGAGCTACGCGGTGACGGGCCTGTACTTTTACGACCAACGTGTTGTGGAGTTTGCAGCGTCATTGCGTCCGTCCGCCCGCGGCGAACTTGAAATTACCGACATCAACAAGGCCTATCTTTCGCTGGGGCAGCTCAACGTCGAGATCATGGGTCGCGGCTATGCCTGGCTCGATACGGGCACGCACGAATCGCTGCTCGAAGCCTCCTCGTTCATCGAGACGATCGAACGGAGGCAGGGACTGAAGATCGCGTGCCCCGAGGAGATCGCCTATCGCAGTGGGTGGATCGATGCTGAGCAGGTACTACGCCTTTCTGCGGCGCTCGAGAAGAGTTCGTATGGTCGGTATCTGTGCACCATGTTGCAAGAGGCGCGCTAGCGCGGGCGTATCGGCAAATCAGACTACGCATGAAAGTGACTCAGACTGCCATCGCCGACGTCCTGTTGCTCGAGCCCGAAGTGTTCGGCGATCAGCGCGGATTTTTCTTCGAGAGTTACAACGCGCGCTCGTTCAAACGAGACACCGGGCTTGAGGTGACCTTCGTTCAGGACAACCATTCGCGATCGTCACGTCATGTCTTGCGCGGTTTGCATTACCAGATTCGGCACGCCCAGGGGAAATTGGTTCGAGTCATTCTTGGGCGAGTACGCGACGTCGCGGTCGATCTGCGTCGATCGAGTCCGACCTTCGGTCGATGGGTCAGCGAAGAACTGTCGGCGGAAAATCAATGGCAACTTTGGATTCCGCCCGGCTTCGCGCACGGTTTCGTTGTTCTCAGCGACGTCGCGGATTTTCTGTACAAGGCCACTGACTACTATGACCGCGACGCCGAGCGCACGATCGTGTGGAACGATCCCGACCTTGCAATCGATTGGCGACTCGATCAGGAACCGTTGGTGGAGCCGAAGGACAGAATCGGCGCCAGGTTTCGAGATGCGGAGACCTTTGGGTGACGAAGGTTGTCGTGTTCGGCCCAACCGGCCAGGTAGGCTGGGAAATGGTTCGATCGCTGCAGGGGTTCGGCCACGTGCGTGCCGTCGATCGAGCCGAGGTCGACCTGGCCGATCCGCCGCGTGTGAGCGCGCTGATCGACTCCCTGAAACCGCAGTGGGTGGTCAATTGTGCGGCCTACACGCAAGTCGATGCTGCCGAAGCCGAGCCCGAGCGCGCAAAGCTGATTAATGCCGACGCGGTGGGTGCTATGGCTACGGCATGCGCGCGCATAGACGCAACGTTGGTTCACTATTCAACCGACTATGTGTTCGATGGAACAAAGTCGACCGCCTATAACGAGAACGATAGTGCGAGGCCGCTTGGAGCGTACGGTCGCAGCAAGCTTTTGAGCGAGGAGGCAATTCGCGCCAGCGGAGCATCGCACTTGATCCTGCGAGCGAGTTGGATTTACGCTGCGCGCGGCATCAATTTTCTGCAAACAATGCTTCGACTGGCGCACGAGCGCGACGAGTTGCAAGTTGTCGACGACCAGTTCGGAGCGCCGACGTGGGCGCGCTTCGTTGCGGTCGCGACCACGTCCATGATGTGGCAGACCGGCCGCGACGCGTCAGCCAAGAAGCGCGTGCGTTCCGGGGCGACCGTGCATCTTTCCAATGAAGGCAGTACGTCATGGCATGGATTTGCCACCGAGATCTTTACATTGATGTCTGCAGGCGGCGCTCGAGTACCACGCATCCTTCCCGTCTCGACCGAACAGTACGGCACGCGGGCACGACGACCGCGCAACTCGCAACTCGACATTTCGTTGTTGAAGCGGCAGTGGGGGGTCGAGCCGCCAAACTGGCGTGCCTCGCTGCGTATGTGTCTCGAAGAAGTTACCCTGTTGCAGCAAAACTGTCAGATTAAATAGGGCTTGCCGGATTGCCGACAACGGTGACGCCGTCGGGAACATCGTTCAGAACTACGGCTCCCATTCCGATGATCGCGTGGGCTCCGATCCGGAGAGGCTGCTCTCGTGTTCCCTGGTGTATCACCGCGCCAGCTCCGATAAACGCGTGTTCGCCGATATGA
>JBDTQZ010000496.1:0-2844 GCA_039931935.1 Burkholderiaceae bacterium
GCGCACCATCAGACTCGGCTGCTGCGGATGCTTTTTCCACGGACCGTTCGGGTCAACGACACGCATCTGCAAAATGCGGCCGTCGCCGTCCATGTCTTCCGTGATCAGCCCGTCGATCGGATCCTCGTCGAACGGATAGCGTCGCGTCGACGAGCGCACGTAGCGTGGGTTGTCGCCCGTCGCCCATTCGGCGCCGTCGGGGTTGATGCGAGGGCAAACATAGAACGTGCGCGTGTCGAGTGCACGCGCGACGTCGGCATTGCTGGCGCGCTGCTTCATCAGCCAGTCGATAAAGTACAAACACGCGCTCGACGCCGTCAACTCGATCGAATGAATGTTGCCATCCACCCAGTACGCGGGCTTGTCGATGGCGGCACCCGTCGCGCAATGGGTCAGCGTGACAACCGGGATCGCGCGGCCCTCGTGACTCGTGCCGATCGTTTCAAGCGACACGTAGTCGGGATTTTCGTCGGCGAAGCCGCGCAAGATCGCCATCAAGTCTTCGTAACGATAAAAGCGCGAGTAGTCGACGGCGGGCATGGCGCGAGCAGCGGGGGCGAGGCCGGCGATGATACTGGCCCGCCATCTGCTGTCGGCTCCGGCGGTCGTATCATCCGCCGCCATGCCTGAACAACCCGCCAGCCGTATCGCCCTTGACCGGGCCGCCGAGAAGCGCAAGCGCGGATTGCGCCGCGTGGTCGATGCAACCCATTACTCGCTGGACGGTTTACGCGCTGCGTGGGCCGGTGAAGATGCTTTCAGGCAGGAGATCATGCTGGCGGCGGTCCTGACGCCGGTAGCCCTCGTGCTTCCGATTGCACTAGCGGAAAAGATCCTCTTGGTCGGCGTTTTGATGTTGGTATTGATCGTGGAGCTGCTGAACAGCGCCATCGAAGCGGCGGTCGACCGCGATAGTCTGGAAATCAATCCGCTCGGCAAACGCGCGAAAGACGTCGGCAGCGCCGCGGTGATGCTGGCGCTGATGCTTGCCGGCGGCACCTGGGTCGCGATTGTCGGGTGGTATTTCTTCCGAGCGTGAGCAAATCCACGTGAGCGGGCTCCTGCAGTCGAACATCAGATCATTGCCGCTGGTCTATCGAGGCAAGGTGCGCGACAGCTACGCCGTGGCCAGCGACAAGCTGTTGATCGTCACGACCGATCGGTTGTCCGCGTTCGATGTCGTGATGAGCGAGCCGATTCCCGATAAGGGCAAGGTGCTTAACGCGATGTCGAACTTCTGGTTCGAGAGGCTGGCACACGTGACTGCGAATCACTTGACCGGTATCGCCCCCGAGTCTGCTGTCGCCAACGACGAATTGGATCAGGTGCGCGGGCGCGCTGTGATCGCAATGAAACTGAGGCCGCTGCCTGTGGAAGCTGTGGTCCGCGGTTACCTGATCGGCTCGGGCTGGAAGGACTACCAGCGCACCGGCAGCGTCTGTGGAATTGAGTTGCCGCCCGGTTTGCGGATGGCCGGCAAGTTGCCGGAGCCGATTTTCACACCTGCCAACAAAGCCGAGCTTGGTACGCACGACGAAAACATTACGTTCGAGCAAATTCAAGAAATTATTGGTGCGGAGCTGGCTTTCCGTGTTCGCTCGATCAGCCTGGCGCTTTATGCAGCGGCTTCCGAGTACGCCGTGACGCGCGGAATCATCATTGCCGATACCAAGTTTGAATTCGGGATCGACCCAGAAGGTCAGCTGCGGCTAATGGACGAAGTTCTCACGGCGGACTCGTCGCGCTTCTGGCCGGCCGAACAGTACGCCGAAGGCTCGTCGCCACCGTCGTTCGACAAGCAGTTCGTGCGCGACTGGTTGGAGACACAGCATTGGAACAAGGCGCCGCCACCGCCGGCTTTACCGCCGGAGGTCGTTGCGGAAACCGCCGCGAAGTATCGCGATGCATTGCTGCGGCTGACCGGGCTGACCGTCATCGATGGTCAGTGATCCGTACAATCGCTTTTTTTCCTGCGATACACGATGAAACGTGATGGGCACTCCGCGCCGCTGATCGGCGTGCTGATGGGGTCCACGTCCGATTGGGACGTGATGCAGCACGCTTGCGAAGTGCTGAAGGAGTTCGGCGTGCGTTTCGAAACGCGCGTCGTCTCGGCGCATCGCACACCCGATGAGATGTTCGCGTACGCCGAGGAAGCCCGCGCGCGCGGATTGAAGGCGATCATTGCGGGTGCCGGCGGCGCCGCGCACCTGCCCGGCATGCTGGCCTCGAAGACATTGATTCCGGTGCTCGGCGTGCCGATTCCTTCAAAGTATCTGCGCGGTGAGGACTCGCTGCTATCGATCGTGCAAATGCCCAGAGGAGTACCGGTCGCCACCTTCGCCATCGGCGAAGCGGGCGCGGCCAATGCAGCGCTGTTTGCGCTCGAGATGCTGTCGACGCAGGACGGCGAGCTTGCGACGGCGCTTGCGCAGTATCGCGCCACGCAGAACGAAAAAGCGCGCAACATGACATTGCCGCTCTAGCGGCGTTTTCAATGGACGCAATTCCTCCGGGCTCCTGGCTTGGTCTACTGGGCGGTGGCCAGCTCGGCCGGATGTTTTGCATGGCCGCGCAATCGCTCGGCTACAAAGTGTGTGTGTTGGATCCCGGGCAGGACAGCCCTGCCGGCGCGGTCGCCGACGACCACATCGCCGCCGATTATCTCGACGAAGCTGCATTGACGGAGCTAGGGCGACGCTGTCGCGCTGCGACGACCGAGTTCGAAAATGTGCCGGCGGCTGCACTGCAATTTCTCGCGCAGCATTGCAGTGTCAGTCCCGACGCATCGAGCGTCGCGATTGCGCAGGATCGGATTGCCGAAAAGCGTTTTATCGTTGCCAG
>JBDTQZ010000497.1:0-2839 GCA_039931935.1 Burkholderiaceae bacterium
CGATTTGCGGGCTTTGGGCTATGAATGCGCAAAGCACGTCGCCGGCGAACGTGCGACCCATGTCTTTCTGCGCAGGCGCGCGTGACGGATACGTAAGTTTCCTTCCATGCAAAGGCCACCTTCGCCGCGGTGACATTGCGACTCTATATTCCTGCGTCTGCCGCGATGGGCATCGACTTCGCGATTGCCTATCCGATCGTCGCGTGGCTGTGCTGGGTGCCCAATGTGGCGTGGGCCGAGTGGCGCTACAATCGCTGCGCATAGAGTCCGTGGGTAAGCAGTGCCAATGACCACCCTAAGGACACGGCTTGTACGCCACGAGCGAACGAGGAGCGCGGACCCGCAGAATCTGCTGTATTCGCCCCTCATGAGCCTGGATGCGCTGGCGCTGGACACGCTCTGCATTGCGGAAATGATCCGCGTCCAGCTTTGACGTTGGCGGCTGCGGCGAGACCGGTGGTGGAGACGGCGGCTGCGGCGGGGGTGGCGACTAAACGTGTGCCATGCGCGTCACGAGCTCTCCTTACCCGATAATCAACATTGGCCCCGGAACAACGGCCGCTCTCCCATGCAATTTCGAAAAAAGGTGCTGCTCCCATGAAACTGTACATTTCCGAAGGCTCTCCGTACGCACGCATGGCGCGAGTGGTGGTTGTCGAGAAGGGGCTGCAGAGCCGCGTCGAGACCATAGTCGCTCAGACTCGGCGCGCGAACAGCCCCTACTACGATGTCAATCCGTCGGGGCGTATCCCCTACCTCATCCGGGACGACGGCGTCGGCCTCGAGGAGTCCTCGCTCATCTGCGCTTACCTCGATCACCTCGAAGGCAAGCCGGTCCTCGACGTGCCGGCGGGAGACCAGGCGTGGGAAGCGCGCCGCCTCGAAGCCGTCGCGCGAAGCATGATGGACGGCCTCGCGGTTTGGGGTCGCGAGCTCGCGCGGCCCCAGAACGAGCGCTCACCTACGGCTGTTCAGCACGAGACCAGCCGCAGCTTGCGCATGGCAGACGCCTGGGAGCAGGAGATCGGGCAGCCGTTGATGCGCGCTGCGCTCAACATGGCGCAGATCACGCTCGCCTGTGCGCTCGGGCTCGAGGCCCGGAATCCCGACTTCCGGTGGCGGCCGGGTCACCCGAAGTTGTGTGAGTGGTTCGACCATATCGCCACACGCGCGTCGCTGGTCGCGACGGCGCCGCCGGGACAGCAGTGAGGCGCGGCGGCTTGAACTGAATAGATGGGTCGGACGGGACGACTCGCGCCGTTCGATGCTGCGCCCTGCACAACAGACACCCTGCTCCCGGCAGCTTCAGCTTTTCTGCATAATCAGCGAAATCGGACGCAACAATTGCCGGGCAACGGCGTGCCGCATGTGTATGCCTTGAGGTGCTCCATACCATGAGCGCACGGTACGGGCAGCAGGGAGTTTTGAGGTGAATCAATGATATTCGTTAGCTACAGTCATTCCGATGAGGCCTTGAAGAACCGGGTTGTGCGCCACCTTCAGGCGCTCACGGACTCGAGCTGCGTTTCGGTCTGGGACGATAGACGGATCGCGACCGGCCAGGAGTGGCTGCGCGAAATCGAGACTGCCCTCGTTACCGCGCGCGCCGCGGTGCTGCTGATCAGCGTGGACTTTCTAAATTCGCGGTTCATCAAGGAATCCGAGCTGCCGAAACTGCTGGCGAGACTGGAGAAGGAAGGCCTGAAGGTTTTTCCGGTTCTGGCCCGCCCATGCAACTGGAAAATGTACGACTGGCTGCAGAAATTACAGCTTTGGCCGCGCGATGGCCGGCCGCTGTCCGGGCTGGACGAGCACACATGCGAGGAGGCATTGACGACGCTCGTCGATGAGATCGAGCGCGAACTGAAGACCGCCGCGCGGCCCGTCCGCGCACACGCACCGGACGCCATCGGCGAGGAAAAGGAACAGCTGCTGCTCTCCGAGATCGACAACGAGCTGCTGCTGGCGAGCGCAACGCTCGAGGCTACGTCATCCTCCTTGATCGCCGTGGATCTGGACGCGGGCGGCAAGTACCTCCAGATCAGGTGTGCCCACGGGCCCGGCAGCGAGAAGATCGCCGGATTGCGCATCCCCGCGAACAAGGGCATCGCCGGCCTCGTATTTACGCACAAGGTTCCTCATCTGACCAACAAGCTTCAGGGCGATGCCACGTTTGCGCCATCGGTCGCGCGCAAGGCCGACCTTCCTCCCCGCTCCATGGTGTCGGTGCCGATCATACTGGGCAACGAGGTGCTGGGCGTTGCCCAGTTCATCAACAAAGTCAGCGGGCCATTCGTGGAGGAGGACACCAGGTCGGCCCAGCACTTCGCTGAACGCGTGGCGCCGCTCTTGAACCAGCTGCTGCGACCGGCTGTCGAGGACAGGACCTTCGAAGGCGTGCGAGAGTGCTCCATCATCTTCACGGACATCACCAAGTACGGGCGTGTGGCCAATATCGCCGATCTTCCTGTCACCAGCAAGTTTCTCAACGAATATCTGACGATGGTTTGCGATGTCGCTTTGGATTTCGGATTCTGGATCGACAAGTTCCTGGGCGATGGCGTCATGCTCGTCGGGAACGCGCCGCGGCAGCGCGCCGAATACGCGTTGGATTCGGTGAGATTGGCGGCCGAGGTCGAGAAGCGCATGGCCCGTCTGATCGAGGAATGGATCCGGTTCGGGCTCGACGCACCGATCTCGGAGTTGAAGAGCCGCATCGGAATTGCAACGGGCCGCGTCTATCTCGGCAGCCTCGGTCATCCCAAGGCGCACTGGTACACGGCCGTCGGGCCCAGCGTCAATCTCGCCTGGCGGCTGCTGGAGCAGGGCTCCCGGGATG
>JBDTQZ010000498.1:0-2833 GCA_039931935.1 Burkholderiaceae bacterium
GTATCACAGGTGTATCAGGGTCCGGCAAATCGACGCTGGTCAACGACACGCTGTACCACGCGGTGGCGCAACACCTGTACGGCAGCACGGCGGAGCCAGCGCCCCACGACGAAATTCAAGGGCTCGAATTCTTCGACAAGGTCGTAAATGTGGATCAGAGTCCAATCGGCCGCACGCCACGCTCCAATCCCGCCACCTATACGGGGCTGTTCACGCCGATCCGCGATCTTTTCGCTGGGGTTCCGCAGGCGCGCGAGCGCGGCTATGGGGCCGGGCGCTTTTCGT
This sequence comes from Burkholderiaceae bacterium, assembly GCA_039931935.1. Lineage (GTDB taxonomy): Bacteria > Pseudomonadota > Gammaproteobacteria > Burkholderiales > Burkholderiaceae_F > JACCZX01. The sequence goes on from JBDTQZ010000498.1 coordinate 286, forward strand.
TCAACGTCAAGGGCGGACGCTGCGAGGCCTGTCAGGGGGACGGGGTCCTGAAAGTCGAGATGCATTTCCTGCCAGACATTTACGTCGCCTGCGACGTCTGTCACGGCAATCGCTACAATCGCGAAACCCTCGAAATTCAATACAAGGCGCGCAATATTCACGAAGTGCTGGACATGACGGTCGAGCAGGCGCGCGACTTCTTCAGCGCCGTCCCCGTTATCGCGCGCAAGCTTGACACGCTGCTCGATGTCGGTCTTGGCTACATTCGCCTCGGCCAGAGTGCGACCACGTTATCGGGGGGGGAAGCGCAGCGTGTGAAGCTAGCGCTGGAGTTGTCCAAGCGCGATACGGGACGCACCCTGTACATCCTCGATGAGCCGACCACCGGTTTGCATTTTCATGATGTCGAATTGCTGCTCACCGTACTGCACCGATTACGCGACCATGGCAACACCGTCGTGGTCATCGAGCACAACCTGGACGTCATCAAGACTGCCGACTGGATCATCGACCTGGGGCCGGAAGGCGGCGACGGGGGCGGGCGCATTATCGCCCAGGGCGCCCCCGAGTCCATCGCGGACAATCCGGAGTCCTATACCGGCCGTTATTTGCATCAGGCGACCGGAAAGAAGAACACGCGCAAGCAGGTCGCTGCAGCATAGCGGCGGCCAAGCAATGCCTCGTCCGCGCATAAAAAAAGCCGGGAATGACCCCGGCTTTTTCAATGGCACGTGATGCGCGCCGAATTACTTCCCAGTGCTCTTCTCGGTGCTTTTCGCTTCTTCGGCAACTTCCGGCCTATCCATCAGCTCAATCAGTGCCATCGGCGCGTTATCGCCCTGCCGGAAGCCGAATTTCAGAATCCGCAGATACCCGCCATTGCGATTGGCGAAGCGCGGCCCCAGCTCATTGAACAGCTTGAGGACCATTTCGCGATCACGCAGACGCGAAAAAGCCAGCCGACGATTGGCGAGCGAGGGCTTCTTGCCCAATGTAATGATCGGCTCTGCCACACGGCGCAGCTCCTTCGCCTTGGGCAAAGTCGTCTTGATGACTTCATGCCGCAGCAAGGAATTAGTCATGTTCCGCAGCATCGCGAGCCGATGGCTGCTGGTGCGGTTGAGTTTTCGCAGTCCCAGTTGATGACGCATTTCCTGTCCCCTTAAACCTTCTCGAGTCCGACCGGCGGCCAGTTCTCGAGCTTCATTCCCAGTGTCAGGCCGCGCGAGGCAAGGACTTCCTTGATCTCGTTGAGCGATTTGCGGCCGAGATTCGGTGTTTTCAGCAACTCTGTTTCCGTGCGCTGGATCAGGTCGCCGATGTAATAGATATTCTCCGCTTTCAGACAATTCGCCGAGCGCACGGTGAGTTCGAGGTCATCCACCGGCCGCAACAGGATCGGATCGACCTGCGGGGCCTTGGGTTGTTCGATCGGCGCGGGCGTGCCCTTCAAATCCGCGAACAACGACAACTGATCGACCAGAATACGCGCAGCGTAGCGAATCGCCTCCTCCGGTTCGACGACACCGTTGGTTTCGATATCCATGATCAACTTGTCGAGGTCGGTGCGTTGTTCCACACGGGCCGATTCGACGGCATAGCTGACACGCCGTACCGGGCTGAACGAGGCGTCCACCATGATGTTGCCGATGGTGCGGCCTTCCTTCGCCAGTGCGCGCGTCGTGGCGGGCACATAGCCACGACCGCCTTCGACCTTGATCTGCATGTCGAGCTTGCCACCCGGAGCGATGTGCGCAATGACATGCTCGGGATTGATGATCTCGACGTCGTGCGACGCTTCGATGTCCCCGGCAGTTACGACACTCTCGCCCTGCTTCTTCAGATTCAGCACAACCTCGTCGCGGTTGTGCAGCTTCAGCACGATGCCCTTCAGGTTGAGCAGAATGTCCACGACATCCTCCTGCACCCCGTCGATGGTGGAGTACTCGTGCAGAACACCGTTAATCTTGACTTCGGTCGGTGCGAAACCAGGCATCGACGATAGCAGCACCCGGCGCAACGCATTGCCGAGGGTGTGACCATAGCCGCGCTCGAACGGCTCCATCGTAACCTTCGCATGGAAGGCGGAGATCGTCTGAACATCGATGATTCGCGGCTTCAGAAAGCTGCTTTGCATAAACGTGACCCTCTAGATTGAATTCGGGACGTCCGTAGTAAAAACACGCGGCCCGGCCGGTCCCGGAAGACGACGGCGGGCCGCAGGACCAGATCGTTTACTTCGAGTACAGCTCCACCACCAGCGATTCGTTGATCGTGGAGGGTAACTCGGAGCGTTGCGGCTTCGCCTTGTAAGTGCCTTTCAGCGCCTTGGTATCCACTTCGATCCATTCCGGGAAACCACGGCCTTCGGCGGCCTCGACCGCCCCCTTGATGCGCAGCTGGGCTTTCGCTCCCGTTGCGACCTCAACGGCGTCGCCCGGGCGCACCTGATAAGACGGAATGTTGACCCGTTTGCCATTGACCAGGATGCCATTATGGCGCACGACCTGGCGCGCCTCGGTGCGCGATGAGCCGAAACCCATGCGAT
>JBDTQZ010000499.1:0-2829 GCA_039931935.1 Burkholderiaceae bacterium
CGCACGATCACGTTTACCGGTAATACCGTATTCAACGACGGTGTGCTGCGCGCGCAAATGGAATTGTCGACGCCGAACTGGCTGTCCTGGTACACCAAGCGCGATCAGTATTCGCGACAAAAACTGTCGGCCGATCTGGAGACGCTACGTTCGTACTATCTGAACCGCGGCTATCTCGATTTCAAGATCGATTCAGTGCAGGTCTCGATCAGTCCGGACAAGCGTGACATCTTTGTCTCGGTCAACGTGTCCGAGGGCGACCGCTACAACGTCTCGGGCATCAAGCTCAGCGGCGAGCTGCTTGGGCTCGACGACGAACTGGAGCCGCTGATCGACGTCAAGGCGGGTGACGTGTTCAGTGCCGAGCGCGTCAACGCGATCGCCAAGCGCATTACCGATCGCATGAGCACACTGGGTTACGCATTTGCCAGCGCCAACCCGATCCCGGAGCCCGACCGCGAAACGCGTCAGGTGGCTTTCACGATCGTCGTCGATCCGGGGCGTCGTGTGTACGTGCGTCGCGTGAACGTCGCCGGCAACAATCGCACGCGTGACGAAGTGATACGGCGCGAGGTGAGGCAGTACGAAAGTGCGTGGTTCGACTCGGATCGTGTACGACTGTCGCGCGATCGGATCGATCGCTTAGGTTTTTTCGAGTCGGTCACGGTTGACACTCCGGCCGTGCCATCTGCGCCCGATCAGGTCGATGTCAACGTCACCGTCAAGGAACGTGCAACCGGCAATATTCAGATCGGCGCCGGCTACTCGAGCGCCGAAGGCTTGGTGCTCAGTGGGGGTGTCGCGCAGCAGAATCTGTTCGGCTCCGGCAACGCGTTGTCGCTCGAGATCAACACCAGTAAGGCGAATCGCATCATCGCGCTTTCGCATACCGACCCGTACGTCACGCCTGAAGGTATCAGCCGCTCGATCGAGTTGTTCCTCCGCAAGTCCGACCTCGCCGAGCTCGGTCTTTCCAGCGTCGGCTATTCGACGCGCGGTCTCGGCGTCGTGTTCGGAGTGCCATTCACGGAGTTCGATCGCGTCTTCTTCGGTCTGCGATATGAGAAAACCGACATCGATCTGACAATTTTTTCCCCGCTTAGATACATCCAGTACGTCGAGCAGTTCGGTCCGACATCGGATTCATTGGCATTGACGACTGGCTGGTCACGCGACGATCGCGATAACCTGCTGGTGCCAACGCGCGGCCGCTATCAACGGGCATTCAGCGAAGTGGGTCTGCCGGGACTCGATCTGCAGTACTACCGCCTGAATTATCAGTTCCAGCAATACTTCGCGCTCTTCCCGCGTGTCACGCTCGCTTTCAACGGCGAGATCGGCTACGGCGACGGCTACAGCGGCGACCCGTATCCCTTCTTCAAGAACTACTACGTCGGTGGCATCGGCAGTGTGCGCGGCTTCGAGAGCGGTAGCCTTGGGCCGCGAGACATCGACGGCAGCCCGCTCGGTGGCAACCGCCGCCTCAACTTCTCCTTGGAAGCGTACGTGCCGATACCGGGCGCCGATCGCACGCTGCGCGGGCTGATGTTTGCCGATGCCGGACAGGTCTGGGGACAGGAAGTTAAGCGTGATTCGAACGGTGTACCGATATTGTTCGATGGTCGGCCGCAGTACGAAAACGGGAGAATCGACCTCGGCGACCTGCGCTATTCAGTGGGTATAGGCGTCGCCTGGATTTCGCCGCTCGGGCCGCTCAGGCTCTCGTACGCGTATCCGATCAATACCAAACCCGAAGATCGGATTCAGCGATTCCAATTCCAGATCGGGACTGGCTTCTGATATGCGAGAATCTTTGCGTTAGAGGAGGCACAAACGATGGTTGACACGTGGCGAAAGATTTTGAGAGTGACGTGTACCGCCACGCTGATTGCGACCGGATCATTGGCGTTCGCACAGGATTTCAAGATCGGAGTCGTCAATCCTGAGCGGCTGTTGCGTGAATCAACGCCGGCGCGCGCGGCACTGACGAAGCTCGAAGCCGAATTCTCGAAGCGTCAGAAGGACGTTGAGGAGACCGGAACGCGCCTAAAAGCGGCCGCTGAGCGCTTCGAAAAAGATTCTCCGATAATGACCGAAACCGATCGCGGCCGCAGGCAACGCGAGCTGGCTGAGCTCGATCGCGATTTTCAACGCAAGCAGCGCGAGTTTCGCGAAGACCTCAATCAGCGTCGCAATGAAGAGATGCAAAGTCTGCAAGAGCGCAGCACGCGCATCATCAGGCAGATCGCCGAGCAGGAAAAGTTCGACCTGATCGTGCAGGAGGCGGTGTACTTCAATCCCCGCATCGATATCACCGAGCGAGTGTTGAAAGCGCTCAACGCCGCCGCCCGATAGTCCCAATGACGAAGCCGGTCAGTGTGTCGCTGGCCGATCTGAATAGTGCGGTCGTGCAGCGCTCGTCTGGGCGCCTGCAGGCCATCGTTGTCGGCCCCGATGTCAAGCTAAGCGGTGTCGCCCCGCTTGCGGCAGCCACTCGATCCGATCTCGCATTTCTCGCCAACCCGTTGTATCGCACCGACGCATTGACGACGCAGGCGGGTGCGATCGTGCTTAGTGCGGCAGACCGCGACGCGTTGCAATCGCAGTCAGCGCCGCTCACTGCTTCGTTGACCGCGCTGGCGGTGTGCGAGCAGCCGTATGTGTGGTTCGCTTACGCGGTACAAATATTGAGGCCGAATCCACCGGTGAAAGCTGGTGTGGCGGCGGGCGCCCGCGTGGCCACCAGTGCGAAGGTCGATGCATCGGCGCGTGTCGATGCCGGCGCAACGGTCGACGAGGATGCCGTGATCGGTGCCGGCGTATGGATCG
>JBDTQZ010000500.1:0-2825 GCA_039931935.1 Burkholderiaceae bacterium
GGACTATTCCTACCTTGATGTTCCCGCGCGCTGCACGATGCTGTATTCGATCGTCGTGCCGAAGGTCGGCGGCGACACGTTGTTCGCCAATCAGTACGCGGCCTACGACGAGCTGTCAGTCTCGATGAAGGCGCGTATTGAGAATCTGGTCGGGCTGCACCACTACGGCAATCGCGACGATCTGAATGACGAGTCGCGCACGGTTGCTTCGGTGTTGACCGACGAGCAGAAGAACCGCATGAACTGGGTTAGGCACCGCGTCGCACGCGCACACCCGGTCACCGGCCGCAAGGCGCTGTATGCGGTATCGGGCAGCTCGTTTGGCATCCAAGGCATGCCCGACGACGAAGCGATCGCGCTGCTCGACGAGCTGAAGGCCCACGCGACGCAGGCGAAGTACCTCTACCGGCTCAAGTACAGCGTCGGCGACCTGGTCATCTGGGACAACGCCTCGCTGTTGCATTCGGCCACACTGATCGATCCGAATGATGCGCGCACGCTTTGGCGCATCACCGTCAAGGAACCGGTGGGTAAAGGCGCCGTATGAACAAAGGTCCCGCGATGATCGCGTCGCGCGGATCTCATCCTGCTCAACACGGCCACCGTGCGCGAATAGTGGAGCCTCGCGCAGACCTAGCGGGAGGTCGTGCCGGCCTCGCCCACGACTATGAACGGCGCCCAATAAAGCGGGTGGGAATATTTCGGATTCCGGCGCAGTTGTTGCATCGACAGTCGGAGCGCCTCCGCTCTGCCGCCTCTGGGGTCTGCGGCGTGGCGCTTTAGCATCTCTGTGGTGATACGCACTGCGGCGTCTGAAACCACGTACCAGTTGGACACAAGCAGCGACCGAGCACCAGCGTAGAAGAACGCCTTAGCCAGACCCGAAAGGCCCTCTGCGCCCGGCGTACCGTCGGGCGCCGCAGTATTGCAGGCCGAAAGCAACACCCAGTCGGCGTTCAGTTTCAACAACGCGACCTCTGAGGCAGACAAGTAGCCGTCGTCGAGCGAGCCGCCGGTTGGAGGTGGTGTCAGGATGAGACCAGGCTCGGCAGTTCCCGCGATTTCTCCGCCCACAAGGCCGTGTGTGGCGAACGCAATCACGCGGTACCTGGCGAGATCGAGTCTCTTGGCGTTGGTCTCGGTTGCGCGGTCCTGCAGGTAGACCGAGGCCGACGGCGCAGCAAGCGTTCTGGCTAATGCGTACAGCTCGCCAGCGGTCTCCGGCAAGGACATCGCCTGCCGGATCACGTCCACGTCGGCAATTCGGCCGGCGCTCGCCGCATTGGCCGCATCGCCTGGAACAAACAGCGACCGCGCAGTCAGTGCGCGCGGGTGGCCCGACGTGCCTTGCAAAGTTGGATGGCCAAATCCGATGAACGGCTCCTTTGCAGATGTGGCCCGGCTAAAACTGCGTAACGCGCGCAGTGCCGATAGAGACGGCAGCGTGGAGAATGCAAAGCGATCAATCAGCCACGACGGTGGCCGGGTCCCGTTTGGAAGCCTGTCAACCATGATCGAGAACGGCATGCTCTGCAACGCACCGTCCGGAACCAGCATTACGTGGCGCGCTCCCTTCAGGGCCGACTCGACAGGTGCGAATACTTGCAGGTAGAGAGAATTTGCAGCGACCACATCAAATGCTTGGACGCCTGGATTGCGAACCGGGTCGAGTTGTTCCCTTAGCCGCGCAACATGCTCGGCAATCTGCTTCTCGGTGACTTCAAGGCGAAAAAAGTTGAACGTGCGGCGCGTTATGACCCATGCAAATGTTCCGGCCGCGGCATCGGTCAGATACAACACCAACGCTTCGTCCGTTCGAACCAGCTTCTGGACCTCGCTCAATGCGATCGGCGCCGGATTGACCAGTGCGTCGTATTCGGGAAACCGGGCCGCGATCTCCCCTCGGAGTCGGGTCAATGCAGATTCAAGAGTTGTCGCCTCTTCACGCAGCGCCGCGACCTGCGTGGGGTTGATCTTCGCAGGTGACTGCCCTAGCGCCCGGATCAGTGCCCTTTCGGTGCGTACCAGCGCTTCGGCGCGGTCCTGTTGTTCGCGGATCGCTTCCGCCAAGGTCCCGCGCTCGCCCGCGAAGCGAGCAGCCATCTGTGCAACGCTGGCGCCTACGCTCGATGCTTGGGCTAATTGAAACGCGTCCAGAGATTCTTCGGCGAGCGCGAAACCTTGTGCGCGATACAGACGCGCGATATGGGCGGCAAGATCACGCCGCCGGGATTTCAGCTCGGCTTGACCACTGGATGCAAATTCCGGCGCCGCGGCAGAGCGTCTGCTGACCACTTGGAAGCCGCGGCGCGAATAGTCAATCGCCTGCGCCATTCGATCCTGGCTGTCGTAAAGCTTCGCCAGATGATTCAAATTTGTGGCTGCATCTGGATGGTCGGGACCGAGCACGCTTTGTTGTATTGCGAGCGAACGAAGAAAAAGTGGTTCCGCAAGTTTGTGATGGCCGCGGCTAACATGTAACGCAGCGAGGTTGCCCATGCTTCGGGCGACCTCGGGGTGCTCCCCACCGAGCGATTTTTCCCAGATCACCAAAGAGCGCATGTATAGCGGCTCGGCTTGTTCGTACTGCGCTTGGGCACTGTAGATCGAAGCCAGATTGTTCAGGCTGCGGGCCACGTCGGGGTTGTCTGGTCCGAGCTTCTCTTCCATGATTGCCAAGGCACGCTGAGCGAGTGGTTCCGCCTTTCCGAATTGGCCCTGGCTGTGATAGAGCGCCGCCAGACTCCCGAGACTCGTGGCGACATCGTGATGTTTTGTTCCGAGCGCCTTTTCCCGGATTTCGAGTGCGCGCAGATACAGACTTT
>JBDTQZ010000501.1:0-2823 GCA_039931935.1 Burkholderiaceae bacterium
TCTGACCGAAACCGCGATGCCGGGAATCAACACCGCCAGCGCATAGATTGCCGTCAATATGCCAATGCTCGCAGCCGCGCTGTACGTTCCGGTGAATACATCAAGAATCGTAAGTACGATGCAAATGATTATGTTGAATAAGACAAAAAACCAATACTCTCTGCGACGCGCTCTGCCGCTGAAGTCTGCGTACTTTTTCAGTGCCTGAAGGTACCAATTCATTCATCTCTCCCCATGGTGTTAGGTGAAACGCCCGGCCGTCCGATACGCGCTGTAACGCGGGCGGACACAGCCTTGCGTCGCCAAGACGGATACGACGCGCCGCCGACGAGGGAGTCTTTTTCAAACGCCTGGCGCCAAGGCAGCTAGCGCCGACGTATCCGCGCTTTAAGTATAGGACGTATCCCTTGGCGCATCCATTCTTTGACGCCTTGGCTGCCTAATCCGGAGACTCCTCAACCGGAGCGCTATTGGGTCGCCGCGAACGCAGCTTTGCCCCGCATCGGCGGCTGGCCTGTCACCAGGAACACGACGTCCTCCGTCAGACTTAAAACTTTCTCGGTGTCTCCTGCTTTCGAGGCGTCGAGCCAGGTCGTCAAAAGCTGTCGTATTGCCTGCTCGTCGTCCTGCATTGGGGCCTCCGAGAATCAGATTCAGACCAGGTCCGGCGAGGCTACTGGCGAACCTTTGCCGGCCGCAACGCGCTGCGGCGCTCCAGACTTTCTTTCGGCCAGTAGACAGTGCGCTCGTAATACTCTTCCACCGCAGGCATGTTCGGCGGAAGCACCACCCATGGCTGCTTCGACGAAGTGAAAATATGAATGTCCGGCGGAAGCCGGTCTGGCTGATCGAGCGTACCGACGCGAACAAAGCGCACGGCGTCACCCGCGCCGGCGTAGTTGCTCCACAGCGCAATTCGGCACTTCGGACAGCGCGCAATCCTCTGGCCCTTGCCGCTGTTCGAGGGCGTGTCTACGACTTCGACCTCTCCCTTGAGCACGCTCACGCGGTCCGCTTCGATCATCGCATTGAGTGCGAACGACGCTCCTGTTTCGCGCTGGCACCAGCGGCAATGACAGCAATGAACGAACATCGGCTTGCTCGTCATTCGATAGCGCACCTCGCCACAGGTGCAGCCGCCGTCCAATGGGAGATCTTCGCCGGCGTTCATTGAGATCGCGGTCGGCTACGATCTGTCGCTTGGGAGGTCATTTGCCGCGTGCAGCACCGTTGGCGAGCGGCGCGCGAGAAGCGGACTTGCCACGACACCGAGCAGAAGGTCAACGGGCGAGGCGGACCAGGTAGGCGATCAACAACGCTTCCTGCCTTCGTTTGATAGCGGATGCGTTTTCCGCCGCGAATGTGGTTGGCTTGGAAGCAGCCGGGGCGGAGCCGGCGCGCGCGTTGTCGCGCGAGGAATCGCGGTCGCGGGCGTCGGCTGACGGATGCCGCGAAGGCAGCCGGTATGGCGCAACGGAATTTGCAGAGGGTTTGAGCGATTCCATGGTCCGCGATGCAGCGACGTCGTTGCCCGACGATACCGCGGCCATCGCAGCGAACACAATCAGCGCGAGTCTGAATGAGTTGTAGGATGGAGTCTGTCACACGGTACCAGATCAATAGCCGGCGACATCGATCTGCGCGACGGCTTGGCAGATCTCGCTCGCATCGACGGGTCGAATCAGACGCGTGGCTTCCTTGCCTTGCGTCAGAAATACCAAGGTAGGCCAGAGCTTCACGCCAAACGAGCGCCCCAGCGGATGGCCGCTGCCGTCGGCGATCTTGATATGGCGTATGCGCGGATGATCGACTAAGGCAGCGGCCAGCAGCGGTTGAACGGCGCGGCAATATCCGCACCATGGGCTGCCAAACTCAAGCACCGTCGGCCCATCCAGCGTATCGATCTGGGCACGCGTCGGATCGGTCGCCGCGTACACCTCATTCATCGCCATGTTGTTCGACGACTTATTTGTCGGCGACGGACTTGCGCGTGACCAGCATTGCAGGCGGATGGGCGAGCGTCTGGTACACGACGCAATATCTCTCGGTCAGGCGCAGGAGCGTGGCAAGCTGCTCATCCGAAGCATCGGTGTCGAGCGTGAACTGCAGGCGGATGCTCTGGAAGCCGACGGGAACCTCCTTTGACAGGCCCAGGGTTCCGCGAAAGTCGAGATCGCCTTCCGCTTGAAGCGAAGCATCTCGCAGCTCAATGCCGAGAGCCGTGGCAACGGCGTTTAAGGTCACCCCGGCGCAGGCAACCAGAGCTTCGAGCAGCATGTCGCCCGAGCAGGCGCTTAGTCCGCTTCCGCCGGTGGCAGGATGCAGCCCCGCAACGACAAGTGCTTTACCCGTCTCAATCTTGCAACTGACACCTTCGCCGAGACGGCCTTGTGCGCGCAGGGTGATGAGCGCCGCCTCGGGGTCCTCCCGGTAGCGCTCTTTGAGAGGAGACTGGACAGACCGTAGATCTTCGGCGTTCATGATGAGCTCTGATAGGAGGCGTTCGAATCAAGCGAGAGGTCAGGCATCGCCGGTAGGAATGATGGCGGCTGTTTCTACCATCAGGATTATGGCTCGCTCCGGCGCACGCGTGCGATGCACGACGACCTTCGGTACGACAAAGCCTTGCAGCGGGCGAAGCTCGATGCTTCGATCCTCGACAGAACGGCCCATTGGGCTTGCAGGTGACTCCAGGAAGGACGTTTGGCCATCACGGGCTCCGGACGCTTTAAGTCATTGTTCGCCAGTTTGTTCGATCTCGCAAATCCCGGATGAACATTTGCTCATTGGCTTCGCTGAAAACCAAGCAACGCCGCGGCCGAT
>JBDTQZ010000502.1:0-2801 GCA_039931935.1 Burkholderiaceae bacterium
CGCCCGGTGCGGCGCTCGCTGCGCAATTCGTCCAGCACACGCCACGCTTCGGTTCCCAGCAGGCGCATCACGATCTCGCGATCCGAGAACGACGTGTAGTTGTACGGAATCTCGCGCAGCCGAGGCGGTTGATCGGCGGCTTGCGTGCGAATCGATTCGGGGGACAGCGGTGCGTTCATCGGCTCATCGAACGCATTTGCATTCGAGAAACCCAGTTTACCGGCTGTTGTTCACTACTTTCCCGTGTGCCATATCGGAAGGCAACGTATCAGACTTGACCAAACGGAAATTACCGCCGAGTCAATAGCCGATGAACAAACGACTCCGTGACTGCCGGCGGTCTCAGGCGAATAGCACCAATCGACATCGGGTCCGAGTGTGTTGAGTTCTCCGGCATGTAGTCCGCCTGAGAATCGACGAGAGAACCCACTGCGGCAAGGTGCTAGACGACGAGCGCTTCCTCCTGCATCGCCGCGATCTGCTCCCGAAGCTCGAGAATGCGATCCTGCCAGTAGCGCTGGGTGTTGAACCACGGAAACGCGGCGGGGAACGCGGGGTCGTCCCAACGGCCGGCAATCCACGCCGAGTAGTGCAACAGACGCAGCGTGCGTAGCGGTTCGATCAGCGCCAATTCGCGTCGATCGAACTCGGCGAAATCTTCGTAACCTTCAAGCAGGTCGGCGAGCCTTTCGGTCTGTTCGGCGCGGCCGGCACCTAGCAACATCCAGAAGTCCTGCACGGCGGGCCCCATGCGGCTGTCGTCAAAATCGACGAAGTGCGGTCCCACATTGCCGACTGAGTCGGTCCACAGGACGTTGCCCTCGTGGCAATCGCCGTGCAACCGCAACGAGTGATGCGCACCTCGGTCGTATTGAGCCGCGACGAGGTCGAGCGCCTGCTGCGAGACTCCTTCGTAGACGCCTTTTAGCTCGATCGGCAGCCAGTCGCCTTCGAGAAGGTACCGGCGTGGCTCGACGCCGAAGGTTTCGATATCGAGCGCAGGCCGGTCGGTGTACTGCTTGACGCGGCCGACCGCGTGAATGCGCCCAAGAAAGCGCCCAAGCCACTCGCGCACGCTAGGATCGTCCATGTTCGGTGCTCGGCCCCCCGCGCGCGTGAAAACGGCGAAGCGGAAACCGTCGAATGTATGCAGCGTGTTTCCAGCGATCGATAGCGCGGGAATGGCCGGTATCTCGCGCTCGGCCAGTGTGGCAATGAACGCGTGCTCCTCCAGAATTTGTGCATCGGACCAGCGGCCCGGACGATAGAACTTGACGACGACGAAGTGTCCGTCGTCCAGGCCAACCTGATAAACGCGATTCTCGTAGCTGTTCAGCGCAAGCTGGCGGCCGTCGGTCGCCAGGCCCGTGCTGTCGATGGCGTTCAGCACGGTGTCGGGCGTCAGCCCTGCGTACGGCGGTGGGTGCAGTGCCATCCCGGCATGGTACGCAGGCGTGATACTTTGCCCGTTCATCGAGGGGAGCGAATGACATGCCGGCTCAGGAGTATCTGCGCCGAATTCTGACTACGCGCGTCTACGACGTCGCGATTGAGTCGCCGCTCGAGCTCGCCCCGGGACTATCAGAGCGGCTTGGCAATCGGGTTCTGCTAAAGCGCGAGGACTTGCAGCCGATCAAGAGCTTCAAGCTTCGTGGCGCATACAACAGGATGGCGCAATTGTCGCGCGAGCAACTGAAGCGCGGAGTGATTGCGGCGTCGGCGGGCAATCATGCGCAAGGCGTCGCGCTTGCCGCGCAGAAACTCCAATGCCGCGCGCTGATCGTGATGCCGGTGACAACGCCGGAGGTGAAAGTCGACGCGGTGCGTGCACGCGGTGCCGAAGTCGTGCTGTTCGGTGATTCGTACTCGGATGCATACACGCACGCGTTAAAGCTGCAGCGCAAGTACAAGCTGACCTTCGTGCATCCGTTCGACGACCCGGACGTGATTGCAGGGCAGGGCACGATCGCGATGGAAATCTTGCGCCAGCATCATCCGGTCGAACACGGGCCGATTCACGCAGTGTTTGTCGCGATCGGAGGCGGCGGTTTGATCGCCGGTGTCGCCGCGTACATCAAGGCTCTCGCGCCGCAGATCAAGGTGATCGGGGTTCAGACGACGGATTCGGATGCAATGGCGCGTTCGCTCGAAGCGGGACGACGAGTCAAGCTGCATGACGTGGGACTGTTCTCGGACGGCACGGCGGTACGTGAAGTCGGGCAGCACACGTTCAGTCTGGTTCGCGACCACGTCGACGACATCGTGCGCGTCGACACCGATGCGATTTGCGCAGCCATCAAAGACGTGTTCCAGGACACGCGTTCGATCCTGGAACCGGCCGGCGCCCTATCGATCGCGGGCATGAAGGCGTACGCGCAGCGCGAAAAACTGAAGCAGCGCACGCTGGTCGCGATCGCGTGCGGTGCCAACATGAATTTCGACCGTTTGCGTTTCGTCGCCGAACGCACCGAAGTCGGCGAGGCGCGCGAAGCGTTGTTTGCGGTCACGATTCCAGAGGAGCGCGGCAGCTTCAAGCGTTTTTGTAAGCTGGTCGGCAATCGTAGTGTTACCGAATTCAACTACCGCATTTCGGACTCTTCGATCGCTCACGTGTTCGTCGGGATCGGCACCGCAAGTGCGGGCGACAATCAGACGCTGGCACGTCAGTTCCGGCGCCACGGCTACGCCACCGTCGACCTGACGCACGACGAGCTGGCCGCCGAACACGTGCGCTACATGGTGGGGGGCAAAAGCCCTCTGGCTGCGGGCGAGTTGATCTACCGCTTCGAATTTCCCGAGCG
>JBDTQZ010000503.1:0-2799 GCA_039931935.1 Burkholderiaceae bacterium
CATCGCCACCGAGCTGATCTTCCCGAACTGCCCACGCTACCTTCACAAGATGAAGTTGCTTGAGCATTCGGCATACGCGCCGCGGCCTGATTACGAGCCGCCGGTCCCGGCGTGGAAGACGTTCGAGGTATTCCACGACGCGCTACCGGCGCGCGACAGAAAGGATGACACATGATGATCAGGCTTTACTCCTGGCCGATGAGTTCGGGTACGCGCATCGCCTGGGCGCTGGAGGAACTCGCGCTGCCATACCAGTACGTGCTCCTCGACTCGAAGAAACAGGAGCACCGCGCGCCCGAGTTGCTGGCGGTGAATCCCCACGGCAAGGTCCCCGCCTTCGTAGACGGTGAGCTCAAGCTTTTCGAGTCGGGCGCGATCCTGCTGTATCTAGGCAACCGCTATGGTGCGGCGAAGGGCCTTTGGCCCGAGCCCAAGGCGCAACAGGCACTCGCCGACGCCGTGTGTTGGACGGTGTGGGCAATGACCGAGGTCGGCGGCTACATGATGCAGTACGTGTATCACGGGCTCGATTCACCTGTCTCGTACAAGCCGGAGGATCGCAGCAAGGCGGCCGCGACGTACAACCGAGCGCAACTCGACCGACTGCTCGATTCGCTTGAGATGCGCCTGGATGACCGCGACTACCTGAAGGGCGGCTTCTCGCTCGTGGACATCGCCGTGGCGAGCTGGTTGCTCCTCGGTATGCAGCTCGGCTTGCCGTTAGAGGGCTACCCGCGCGTGGCGGCGTGGTGCCAGCGCTGTGCCGAGCGCCCAGCCTTCAAGCGCGCGCGCTAGGCGCGCCAGAAATGGTCACCGGCTTGCGCGGGTTTCACTCTGAAGGCCGAACAGAGATCATCGGACCGTTCTCCATTAAAGGCTTTCCGGCGGCTTCCTGCCGTCAGTTGCCCGCCCGCCGGGGAAAACCGATAGCGCGACCGTGGCCGTCGTGTTTGCTGCCTAAACGAAAGCAGTCAATCGATATATCCTGGTCAAGCTCTCGCGTGACGCAACGTCAACATGCGGATGTTGCCCGACTATTCTTCATCGTGGTTCGGGCACGATCTCGACGCTGACGGCTGCTTCATCCCTGCCACTGGGGACATAGACGCTCCTGACAACCCCATGTGCAACGACGGTTGATGATTTGTCCGTCAGCGGTTCGAGCGCTTGGGCCGTTTCCGCCGGGACGTGACCGATCCTCTTGGACACGGATATGAGCCCAAGCAGCGTTCGGCAATGCAGCCATACGCCAATGCCTGCGTCGCCCTCCGCATCACTGACTTCCCGTCTCAACTCGACGGTCGATCCCTCGCGACAGTGTGCTTTGACAATCGCCGCACGATCGGAAACTGTCGTGCCGCCAAGGATCGTGAATATCGTCGTAGTCCGCCTCCTTGTCGAGGACGGGTCCAAAGCCGAAACTGTGGTCATGACCGGACTCCTGCGCAGCGTTGTGGTCAACGGCTAAATGTAGCAACTGAGCTACGATGATGGTGTCGTTATGTTCTTGCACCATCAGCCTTGGCACCCACTGACGATCCCAATCCAGACCAATGAATCGTTACCGCATTGGAGGTGAGGCAAGCAAGAGCCGCAGATCGCTCGATGCGACGAAGCGTTTCCCGTGTCACGAGATACGCCTGCGTGTGCTGCTCGGATCTGACGGGCAACGCCCGAAGGCTCTTCTTGGTTGCAGTCTTACGCGACGCCATGACAATCTCCTTTCTCAAGAACTGATTGTGCACATGTGAGCCGGCTACGTGTCGCGCCGGCTCCGAGGAGAATTCTGGGAGCGAACGCAGGGAATTTCAATAGAAAAAAACACTAGGGAAAACCCTGATCTCCCAGCCTTTCCAGGCCCGTACTTCCTTCAGAGCCAACTCATGTTCAGTTTGATACGCAACGCCTGTTCCGGCGCGAGAACCTCACCGTCGGTGGATGCGGCGTCAGATTCTCGCAAGCTGGCCGCCCGGGCATAGCCGGGCGACCTGGACGCTCAGGCCAACTTTGACCAGTCCATCCGGCACGACCTGCGCGCCGGATGTTCACGCCGTTTGCACCGCGATGCGCCGGGCACGCGCGTCGTCGGATTTACGCAGTTCAATGCGCAGTACGCCGTCACGGTAGCTGGCCTTCGTCTTGTCGGCTTGCACCGACACCGGCAAGGCCACGTCGCGGCGGAAGCTGCCGTAGGCACATTGCGCGACGCGCCAGTGGCCCGCGGTGGCTTCACGGTCGATACGCTTCTCGCCCCAAACGGTGAGCACGTCGCCATTGAGCTCGACGTTGAAATCTTCACGCCGCATGCCTGGAGCCTCGATACGCACGATCACATCCTCGGCGTTGTCGAACACGTCGGCCGCCATGAAGGCCCAGCCTGTGAGGCGCGGCAATGCGTCTTGCGGCGCTACGCGCGCGCGGGCTGGCGTTGATTCGGCGGATGTGGGCCAGTAGCGCGTCAGAGCGCTGCTGGCGCGGGCACCGAGCTCACGCCAGCCGTCCGACAGCGACTCCCAGGCCTGATCCGCGCCTTGCTTCAGTTGCTCTGCAAGCTTGGTCATGGCTCATCCTTTCGAAAGTTCGCATCAGGTTTTACCCGCAACGGACATTAGCCCGCCGTCACCGCAATTCGGCGCGGCTGCGCATGCGCCTGTTTGGGGATGCGCAAGTTCAGCACGCCGTCCTTCAGATTGGCCTCGATACGCGTGGTATCGAGTTCGCGGCTCAGAGTGAAGCTGCGCCGATAGCGCGGGACACGCAATTCCGCATAGATGGCCTCCAGGCCATCAGGTGTTCGCG
>JBDTQZ010000504.1:0-2799 GCA_039931935.1 Burkholderiaceae bacterium
AACTGCCGCAGCGACGGCCGATGATCTGCTGCAGGAAACCTGGCTCGCAGTGGTGCGCAACGCGGCGAACTTTGAGCCACGCGCCAAGTTCACGACGTGGCTCTACACGGTGGCGCGCAGCAAAATGATCGATCATTGGCGCGCGCGTGACGATGCGGTATCGCTGGCTTACTTTGCTGGTGACGCCGCGAATGACGGTGACGAGGCGGTGCTCGACATTCCGGGGAGCGACGCGCATCGGCCCGATCATCAGGTGATGGCGCGAGCCGAGGCGCGCGCGTTTTTGGATGCGGTGGAAGCGTTGCCGCCGGCCCAGCGGGAGGCGTTCCTGCTGCAAGCCGAAGGCGGCTTGTCGCTCGATGAAATCGCCGCTGCCACCGGCGCGGCGCATGAAACGGTCAAGAGCCGCTTGCGCTATGCGATGAGCAAGCTGCGCACGGCAATGGAGGCATGGCAGTGACTATGGACCGCGATAAGGGCGGCGCTGACGATTCGGCAATGAGCGGTGCACAGCGCGAGTTGACCGATCGCTATCGGCAAGCGAGTGACGAGCTGGGAGAGCGCCCGTCGGCATCCGCGCGCGCGTCGATATTGGCAGCCGCGGCGCGTGAAGTCAGAGCAAAGCCGGTCGACGCTGCCACGCTACACCGAGCTCGTCCGCGTTGGCCGCTCGCGGCCGCGGCGGCCGTGATGCTGTCGACGCTCGCTGTGATGCTGGCGATCCGCACGAACGAGGAGATGCCGCAGTTCAATGCTCCGCCCGAACCGCAGTTCAGTGCCCCGGCGGAACCTGCGCGCAGCGCCGCGGACAACGTCGTTGACAGCGTCGCGACGCCCGCCGCGAGTCCGCCAGCGGCTCCGATGGCCGAACAGTCGGTTGCCAAGCGCTCAGCTAATGGGCAGCAAGCACCGGAGAGCCAGCCTACGAAGTCCGCCGCTACTCCACCGGCGGTCCCAATGTCCGAACAGTCGGCTGCCCAGCGGTCAGCTAAGGATGAACCAGCACTTGAGAGCCAGCCGGCCCGAACACTGGAGCGCTCCATGGGACGCCTGAAGAAAGACTCGAACGGGGTCGCACAAGCGCCGCGCGAAGCGAGCCCTCCGGTGGTCACCGAGGCACCGGGCACCAGGGGCTCCAAAGAGGAAGACAGTGCGCGGCAGAACCTGCCCGCTTCATCACCTGCGGTGCCGCCCCCACCCGAGGCGGCGCGCCCAAAACTGCGGGCCGAGCAGGGCACCGTGGCAGGAGCCGCCGCACCAGCACCCCCGATGGATCAAGCCGGCAGTGATGCACGGCGCGATGCGGCGAAGCCCGCCGCGACGGCGCCGTTGTCAGCCGCGCAGAGCGAGCGCAAGCAGGTTGAGGAGTCGGCGGCGGTGTGGCTCGAACGAATCATCAAGTTACGGCGTGAAGGCCGTCACGATGAGGCGGATGCGGAACTGAAACGGTTTCGCGAGCGCTATCCACAGGTGCAACCGCCAGCGGAAGCGTTGCTGCCCGCGGGGACGCGTTAGACGCGAGCTCGATCGTCGCTAGCGACCACGGCGAGCGAGCGCGCAGTTGGCCACTAAGCGCCTGCCCTGCCAACCGCGCGGAATCGGCTTCGAATACGCGCGGTGCGCTGCCCGCGAGATCAAACGCGGCGTTCAATGACTTGACCGTGCCGAGCCAACACCATTGGTCGAACACGTGCCAATGTTCTTGAAAGCGCTCTGCGTTTCGCTCGACGAGCGCGATCGCATTCGAGTGCGGCCAGTGAGGCAACAGCCACGACTGCAGCAAGTCCTTGACGCGAGCAGTGTGATCATCGCGAGCCTCCAGACCGACGCACGCGCCATTGCAGCGCCGCAGCTGATAGTTGAAGCAAGGCGCGCCGTCGCTCGCCGCTGTGCGGCGCCCTTCGAACCCGATCGCTTTCAGGCAAATGCGATGCTCGGCGGCGAGCTGAGTCATCCAGCGCCGTACCGATGCGCGCGACCCGAACGGACCATAGCAGCGGCCGAGCTGCGCAAACTCTAACTCGCTCGCTCGCGTCAGTTGGATTCGGCCCTCGTCATCAAGGCCTAGAAAGACCTGATCCAGCTTTCGCCGCGAAGCTACGTTGTGCGCCGGTAGCTGGGTCTTGATCAACTCGGATTCGCGCAATAGCGCGCCGAACTCGCCTGCCGTCTCTTCCCATTCCAGCCGATGAATTTCCTGCGATAACCGCAGCTCGCGTGGTGCGCGATATTCAGAGTTAAAGTGTCCGGCGACGCGTGCGCGCAAGTCGATGCTCTTGCCGATGTAGATCGGATGCCCGTTCAACCCATAAAACAGATAAACCCCGGGAGCGTGCGGCAGAGCGTCGATCGCATCCGGCGGCAGATTCGGCGGCAACGCCGGCCGCCGTAACAAAGCGTGCACTGCGAGCTCGATCTCCGACGGCGGATGACGGTCCGAAAGGCGCTGCAGTAGCCGCCATAGCACGCGCGCATCTCCGAGCGCCCGGTGCCTTGGTTCACCGTCCAGGTTAAAGCGCGCGATGAGCGCGTCGAGGGTGTGCGGCGTGCGATCCGGGTACAAGTAACGGCTCAGCCGCACTGTGCACAAGGTCCTGGCGTTGAACGACAAGCCGGCGCGACGAAATTCGGCGCGCAGGAAGCCGTAATCGAAACGTGCGTTGTGCGCGACAAAGATTGCGCCTTCGAGCCGATCGAACACGAGTTGCGCGATTTCTGCGAACGGCGGTGCTGCGCGCACCATCTCGTTGGTAATACCGGTGAGCCACTGAATCTCGGCCGAAATCGGCACCCCTGGAT
>JBDTQZ010000505.1:0-2790 GCA_039931935.1 Burkholderiaceae bacterium
CGGCACGATAGGCGCGCAGCACGTCGAAGAAGACTGCGTCCCCCAAGACGCCGCGCAACATGTGCAGAACCCAGGAGGCCTTGTTGTAGCTCAGGTTGACGTCGAAGATGCGCGCGTAGCTTCCTTGCCCCGGCGGCAGGCGAACCGTGCCGTTGCCATACCAGCGATTCTCCCAG
This sequence comes from Burkholderiaceae bacterium, assembly GCA_039931935.1. Classification (GTDB taxonomy): domain Bacteria; phylum Pseudomonadota; class Gammaproteobacteria; order Burkholderiales; family Burkholderiaceae_F; genus JACCZX01. The sequence goes on from JBDTQZ010000505.1 coordinate 177, forward strand.
ATGTTGGCAGCATACGCGGCGGCACCATTCTGACCTTCATCCCACAGGGCTTCCGAGTACGTCGCGAAACCCTCGTTCAACCAAATCTCAGCGAAACTTTGGCAGGTGACGGCATCGCCAAACCATTGGTGAGCGGTCTCGTGTGCGGTCAGGAACACGCTCCAGCAACACACCCCGGTCGCCGTCTGATTCTCCATGCCCCCACCGAACAGAAATTGCGTCATGTCATATTTTTCGTTCACGAACGGATATTCTCCGAACAGGCCGGCGAAGCGTTGCAGCACTTGCACTGTTGTCGCGAGAAGCGGCGGTGCCAGCCCCGCTTGGCCGGGGAAACTCCAGAGGGTGACCGGCATCGAACCGCCGGCGAGCGGCGTATACGTCGTGTGCAGCGCGACGTAAGGATGCGCCGCGATCGAGACGAGATACGGCACAATCGGATAGCGCTCGCGCCAGTGATACGTCGTCTTGCCGCCACCCGGATTCGAGGTCCCCGCGAGTGTGCCGTTGCTAATGGCAGTCAGGGCGGTGGGCAGGGTGACGTCGACGTCGACCGAATCGGCCTTGTCGGCCGGTGTATCCTGGCACGGCCACCACGTGCGCGCCCCGAACGGCTCGCTCACGGTCCAAATGAGCGGCTCGCCGCCCGGCGTGTCGAAGTGCATGGCGCTCGAACCATTCGGTACGCCCGCATAGAACACATCGATGCGAAACAGTTCACCCGGGTCGAATGAGCGTCCAAGTTGCACCGTCAAGTCGTCGCCCACATGCTGGTAGGTTGCAGAGGCACCGCCCACATGCACCGAGTCGACGATCATCGGCGCATCGAGATCGAGCAACACGCTCGAGATTGGGTACGCTCCAACATGTGCCTCGATCCCCACCGCACCGCGCACCGTATGCGCGACGGGATCCAGATCGAGCTGCAAGGAATAGAACGAGACATCGAACCACAGCGACACCGGCGCCAACGCTTTCAAGGCGGCGGCACGCTTCTCGAGCGCCGCAGCTTTGGCGTGGGCTTCTTGCGTCCGGTATTCGGGAATGTGCTGATTGTCGTCTTGCGCGGAGCCATCGACAGCGGCCGGGCTTGCCGCCAACCCAACAGTCACGGCACAGAGGATGCTCGAGCGCCGCAGGAAGCCGCTCACGAGGCGCCGGGGCAAAGCGAAATGCACGCCCACTCCATCCGTCCTCTGTCGCACACGCCACCAAGATTTTTCGGGGAAGGCTGGATGGCACCCATAAGGATACACCCAACAGACCTTGGGGCGCGAGATGGCGCGGTATCCGAAGCAATCGAATGCGCAGCCGACGCTCTCAAAGGAGCTCAACCAGATTTTCGACAAGGCGGAAGCCGACGCCCAGAAGCTTGGCGACGAGTTTGTCTCGACCGAGCATTTCCTCCTCGCGCTGTCGGATGTGAAGGGAACGGAAAGCAGGAACCTTCTCGGCAGAGTGGGCGCGACCCACGAGAAGCTGCTGGACGCTCTCCAACAGGTGCGCGGGTCCCACCGTGTAACGGACCAGACCCCTGAAAACCAATATCAGGCGCTCCAGCGTTACACGCGCGATCTCACTGACGCTGCGCGAAAGGGGAAGCTCGATCCCGTCATTGGCCGTGACGAGGAAATTCGTCGCGTCATTCAGGTGCTCTCGCGCCGAACCAAGAACAATCCGGTTCTGATCGGTGAGCCAGGTGTCGGCAAGACCGCGATTGCCGAAGGGCTCGCGCAGCGAATCGTCAATGGCGACGTTCCGGAAAGTCTCAAGAACAAGAGATTCCTGTCGCTCGATCTCGGTGCCCTGATCGCCGGTGCAAAATTTCGCGGCGAGTTCGAAGAGCGCCTGAAGGCGGTGCTGAAGGAAATCATCGAAGGGGAGGGGCAGTTCATCATGTTCATCGATGAGATGCACACCCTGGTCGGCGCCGGCAAAGCTGAGGGGTCGATGGACGCCGGCAACATGCTCAAGCCGATGCTTGCCCGCGGCGAGCTACGCGTCGTCGGCGCCACCACGCTCGACGAATATCGCAAGAACATCGAGAAGGACGCAGCGCTCGAGCGCCGGTTCCAGCCCGTCTACGTTGGCGAGCCGTCGGTCGAAAGCACGATTGCGATTCTGCGCGGACTCAAGGAGCGGTACGAATCGCACCATGGAGTCCGCATCACCGACGGCGCGATCGTTGCCGCCGCTACGCTCTCCAATCGCTACATCGGCGATCGCTTCCTTCCCGACAAGGCCATTGACCTTGTCGACGAAGCCGCCTCCCGGCTACGCATCGAGATCGACTCGATGCCGCAGGAGATCGACGAGGTCGAGCGCCGCATCACGCAGCTCGAGATCGAGCGGCAAGCGCTCCAGAAGGAGAAGGACAAGGAATCACGCGACCGCCTGAAGGCACTGGAGCGCGAGCTGGCGGAACTGAGAGAAAAGTCGGCGGGCATGAAAGCTCAGTGGCAGCAAGAGAAAGAGACGCTTGGCGCCGCCGGCAAGATCAGGCAGCAGCTGGAGCAGGCACGCATGGAGGCAGAGCGAGTGACTCGGGCGGGGGACCTTCAGAAGGCTGCCGAGATCACTTACGGACAGATCCCACAGCTCGAGCAGCAGATGC
>JBDTQZ010000506.1:0-2785 GCA_039931935.1 Burkholderiaceae bacterium
AACTTCCCGATAGTTGAGGATGTTCATCTCGGCGTGTCGCTTGAAGGCGCGCTGCTGAACCCAGTGATTCCTGTCTGGCGTGGCCGAGTCGTCACGGGCGATCTCAAGGTGTTTGCGGGTTCGATCTTTGTCGGCGTCGACTCGCCACTCGGGCCGTTGTTCGTTGGGTTCGGCTACGCCAACAGCGACAACAAGGCGGTTTATCTTTTCCTCGGGCGCCCGTAGAAAGCACAACCAAGGGAGTGCAAATGACACATCGCAAGACCATCTTTCGTATCAGTGCAACGCTGATCGCCGCATTGTTTTCATCCCAGACCTTCGCAGTTAATGAGTTGTTTCTGGCCAATGGACCGCTTGGGCAACTCAAGAAGGACGACGTCGCAATCGCGCGCGCGGCAATCAAGAAAGCGCTCGATACCGGACCGGACGGTCAAGCGCAGACTTGGAGTAATCCGAAAACGAAAGCCTCCGGAACGGTGAAACCGACGAAGACATTCACCAAGGACGGCATGCGTTGCCGGACGACGGACTTTTCCACTTCGGCTGGCGGAAAGCGTGGGACCAGCACCTGGAATCTGTGCAAGACGAAAGAAGGCTGGAAGGTCGTGCAATAGCGCGAAGATGCTGGACTCCGGCCAGGTGGGCGCTCGTGCTCGCAGCATGAACGGGCTGCGCGCTCTTTGTCGGAGCCTCGGCTGCCTCGTAGTGGCCAGTCTCGCTGCGTGCGCGCAGCTGCAGCCGCGTACGGAATTGCCGGTGCAAACCGCAATCCCTCCCGGCGATAGCAGTGCATTGGATGGCTTGATCGCGGGTGCAGAAGCGCGGCGACCCGGTCAGTCCGCGTTTCGTCTTCTCGTTGAAGGTTCTGAGGTCTTGTCATTCGGGTGCGCAGTGCGCGGATGGCTGCACGCAGTCTCGATGTGCAGACTTATATCCGGCACGCCGATCTCACCGGGATGTATCTGGCGCATGCGTTGATCGAAGCGGCAGATCGTGGTGTCAGAGTCAGAGTACTCGTCGATGATCTCGACGCCCGCGCGATGAATGCAGGTTTCGCCGCACTCGCCGCCCATCCAAATGTTGAGGTTCGTCTGTTCAACCCTTTTGCGTCGCGCGCCGGAGGCTTGAGATTGATAGGCGAGGGGCTGACGAGCTTCGACCGCATCAACCGCCGGATGCACAACAAGACCTGGATCGCCGATAACCGTGTCGCGATTGCCGGTGGTCGCAATTTAGGGGATGAGTATTTCGGCGCTAGCGAAGAGGTGAACTTCGTCGATCTTGACTTCGCGATGATCGGTCCCGTCGTGCGCGACGCTTCGGCATCGTTTGACAAGTACTGGAATTCGCCGTCGGCGTACCCGATCGAATTGCTCGCCGCGGCCGATGTAAGTGTCGAAGCGCTCGATCGGCTGCGTACCTTGCTCGCTGCGCGCGTTCGCGAAGCCGAGGCCAGTCGCTACGCCATTGCGCTTCGATCCGACGATGCCGTTAGACGTCTGATCAATGGCGACTGGCCGATGCAATGGTCGACGAAGTATTTGTTCGTGTCGGACGACCCGTTGAAGGTCACGATGCACGAGCGCCCTCCCGAGCCCGCCGGCGTTGCCGCTGCTCTATTTCCGGTGGCGAAGGCCGCACAGTCAGAGCTGACGATCATCTCGCCGTACTTTGTTCCCGCCGGCGATGCGACTCCGATGCTCGCAGGCGCCGCGCAGTCGGGCAAGTCGGTGCGTGTGCTGACGAATTCACTGGTCGCCAACGATGTCGCCGCAGTTCACGGCGGTTACTCGCGCTATCGACGGCCTCTGCTGGCGGGTGGCGTGCAACTGTGGGAGCTGAAGCCTTTGACCGACCAGAAAGCAGATTCGAGCATGTTCGGATCATCGGGCGCGAGCCTGCACACGAAGGCGCTGATCGTCGATAAGCGCAGTTTGTTTGTTGGCAGCTACAACCTTGATCCGCGCTCGACGTGGCTCAACTGCGAACAGGGCGTGCTGGTGGAAAACGAAGTGCTCGCAACGCAGCTGGACAAGATTTTCGCTGCACAGACCACCGGCGAGCGATCATGGCGGGTCACGTTAGAAGAGGCCAAGCTGCACTGGAGCGACGGCAGCGAGTCGTTTGATTCCGATCCGAGAGCGCCATTCAGCCGCCGCTTTCAGGCTTGGATCACGCGCGTGCTGCACCTCGATGCACAGCTGTAGTGTGATCACTGAACCTTGACTTGGGAAGCCTCCGCATGTTCTGGATCCAGTCAAACCTCGCGCAGCGAACGCCGATACTGAATCGCCTCGGCAACGTGCACCGTTGCAAGCTCGGTCACGCCGCTCAAATCCGCGATCGTGCGCGACACTTTGAGCACGCGGTGATAGGCGCGCATCGACCAGCCGAGGCGCACCGCGGCGGCATGCAATAGCTGCTTGACCGCGCCGGTCACGCCGCAGACCTCGTCGATCTCGGCCGGCTGCAGATGGTCGTTGAGCTTTCCCTGCCGTGCGAGCGCCTGGTGGTAGGCCTTGCGTACGCGCTCGGCGACAAAGCGGGTCGGCTCGCCGTCTCCCATCGTGGTCATCTCTTCCTCGGTGAACGAGGAGACTTCGACTCGCATGTCGATGCGATCGAGCAACGGACCCGAGATGCGGTCCTGATAGCGCGCGACCAGATCTGGCGTGCATCGGCATTCGATTGTTCGGTGTCCAAAGTAACCGCACGGGCACGGATTCATCGCGGCGATCAACTGAAACTTGGCTGGATACTCGACTTGCCGTGCCGCGCGCGACAC
>JBDTQZ010000507.1:0-2781 GCA_039931935.1 Burkholderiaceae bacterium
TGGCTTCACCCTGATCGAGCTGATGGCGGTTGTGGCGATCATCGCCATCTTGGCCCTGATGGCTGTCCCAAGCTATCACGACAAATACATCCGCGAGCAAGTCGTTGAGGCGATGCGGCTGACCGACATCGCCAAAGGTCCCATCGCCGCCGCCTGGGCCACCACCAAGACTTTTCCCGATGACAACACTGCAGCGGGCTTGCCCGTGCCCGACAAGGTGGTCAGTAATTACGTCAAGTCGCTATCGGTCGAAACCGGTGCCATCCACTTGGTGTTTGGCAACCAAGCCAATGGCGCGCTGCGTGGCATGACCTTGAGCCTGCGTCCTGCGGTGGTCGAAGATGCTCCCATCGTGCCCGTGGCCTGGGTGTGCGGCTTTGCGGCGGCGCCTGAGAAGATGACCGTGACTGGGGCCAACAAAACCGACCTCCCCAAGCACTGGCTGCCGGTCAACTGCCGCTGAAGAGGAGAGCGATCGCGCTCAGAATGTCACACCCACCAAGCCGACAACGACCTGATCGCGGGATCCCGGATTGAACCAGTAGCTACCAATGGTGATCTTGCGCCATGTCAGCTGTGCGAATGGCCCGCGCTGGATGTCACGCTCGCCACCGTACGCGCGCGTGCATTCACCGGCCAGTCCAATGCGCAACCATTCGGCCGGTCGGAATCCGAGCTCACTCCACGCGTACCAGTAGCTGCTGGTGATCACCGACGATCCGCCGATAAGACACGACGAATGTGACTTGACCAACGACTCATTACCATGGTAATGTAAAACTGATGCCATTCGCTCAATCCAAAGTTACGGCGCAGGGGCAAATCTCCGTTCCTGCCGAGATTCGCAAGAAGCTAGGGGTCGGCCCGGGCTCAGTGTTGGAATGGGAAGATCAAGGTGGCCAAGTGATCGTTCGGAAAGCCGGACGCTACACGTCGGCGGATGTGCACCGAACGTTGTTTGGCGCCGCTGTCAAGCCGCGGCGTCCAGCAGACGTAAAGGAAGCCATCAGAAAGTATGTCCGCGGGCGGCATGCGCGGGGTTGATACCAATCTGCTAGTCCGGCTGTTGGTAAGGGACGATGATCGCCAGACCGAGGCCGCCGAGAAGTTCATCAGCAAAGGCGCGTGGGTTTCGATGGTCGCCCTAGTTGAAACCGTGTGGGTGCTGGACGCTGTCTACGAGCGCACTGCTGAACAACTCGCCGCGGGTGTGGAAATGCTACTGGCGCACACTGAACTTAGTTTGCAGGATGCCGACGCCGTCGCATCCGCGCTCAAGATCTTTCGCTCGCATCCATCTCTTGGATTCTCCGACTGCCTGATTTTGGAGAGCGCGCGAAAAGCCGGCCATCTGCCGCTCGGCACTTTTGACCGTGGTCTTGGGAAGTTGGAAGGTGCTCAACGCGTATAGATTCGAAGTGTTGATGGCATCCCCGGACGGCGCGAACGAGCGCAGCCAGAAGCTGAAGTACCACTGCCAGACCAGCGGCCGCTCGCTGCACGCGCCACGCGAAGCAGGCGCCGGCGATGCTGCAACGGCTTCAGCGCACCGTGAGGGACAACGGCAACGTGTTCGAAGTGCTGATGGATGCAGTGCGCGCGTGCTCGCTGGGGCAGATCACGAATGCGTTGTTTGAGTTGGATGGGCAGTATCGTCTTGCGGGGTCCAATCGCGCGACCTGCGCATTCAAAGCAAACACTCCTGGAGAAGCTTTAACGGGGCGATATTTGACTTGAGCGCGTTCCAGTTTGCTCACAATTCGGAGTGTGGCTTGCTAGTCTCGCCCACTCGCCCTACACCGTTAGGAATATGGTGAACGCCGATTTCAATCACGAGTGGATCGTCGCCGACATCGGCGGCACGTATGCGCGGTTCAATCGGTGGTCCTCACGAAGCGGTTTGTCTGATAATCCGCCGGCACGCTACCGCAACGACGATTTCCGCGATCTTGCGGCGCTGATCAATCGGTATCGGGGCGACGCCGCGTCAGATGTCGTGCGAGCGATGCTGGCGCTGGCGCTGCCGGTCGAACCGGGCGAGATGCGCATGACCAATCGGAATTGGGCTTTCACGGCGCAGGGGTTACGCGCGGATGCTGGCCTAGCCCAGCTGCGTCTGGTTAACGACTTCGTTGCAGCGGCAGCAGGAATCGGCGCCTTGTCGGCGTCGGAGTCGATCCAGATCGGCGGCCTTCACAGCAGCATGGGTTCCGTGGTCGTGCTGGGGCCGGGCACCGGACTCGGTACCGCCGTGATCCTGAATGACGGCCCCGAGCCGCGAGTAATGCCGAGCGAGGCCGGGCACATGAGCGCAGCACCGAGCCGCAATCACGCACGCACAGTTTTTGAACGTTCGCGTGTGCGCCACGGACGCGTCTCCTGGGAACGGCTGCTATGCGGCAACGGTCTCGCGTTGTTCGACGCCGTAGCTCGAGGTACAGACGAGGCGGTCGAGCCTGCCGACGTGGCAGCGCGAGCGCAGGCGGGCGACCCCGCCGCGCGCAGTGCCGCAAGCGCATTTGCGCAGGCGCTTGGCGAGTTCGCCGGTGACTTATGCCTCGCCTTTAACGCAACCGGCGTGTACTTGACCGGCGGCGTGCTCGATGGACTCGGCCGCGCTCTCGATGCCGATGCCTTGCGCGACGGCTTCGAGGATAAAGGGCGTTTTCGCGGGCGGTTACACCCAACTCCGTGCTATCGCGTATGTGCCGACGATCTCGCGCTGCGCGGCCTGGCGCGACTGCTGGAGGGAAAAGTGCGCGCGCCCGTCTTCGAAACAAA
>JBDTQZ010000508.1:0-2772 GCA_039931935.1 Burkholderiaceae bacterium
TGCCGCGTCGGGAAGGACGGCATGCTCTACGTCACACTGGGCCAGCCCCACAACGTGCAGCCTCGTGACAAGCTCAAGCTGTACGACCAAGCTGGCATCGGCGGTATCGTGCGCATGAACCCGTTTGACGGCAGCAAGCGCGAGGTTTATGCGCGCGGCATTCGCAACTCGGTGGGCCTCGAATTCAATCCGAAGAACAACGATCTCTGGTTTACCGATAACCAGACCGACGGAATGGGAGACGACATCCCTGCCGGCGAGTTGAATCGCGCGACAAAGCCCGGACAGTTCTTTGGGTATCCGTGGATTCAGGGGAAAACACGAATCACCGAACACGGCTACGACAAGGATCCGTTGCCGCCCAACGTTACCTCTCCCGAGGTGTACATGGACGCGCATGCGGCCGATCTTGGGTTGACGTTCTATACCGGCAAGAAATTCCCTGCCAAGTATCAAGGCGGGATCTTCTCGGCTCAGCACGGCTCGTGGAATCGCACAACGCCCATCGGAGCACGAATCATGTTCACGTCACTGAAGGCCGACGGCTCAGCCGACAAGACAGAGGTCTTTGCCGACGGTTGGCTAGACCCGGAAACCAAGCAGTACCGTGGTCGTCCGGTGGATGTCGCCAACCTGCCAGACGGCTCGCTGCTGGTCAGCGACGATTTTGCGGGCGCCCTTTACCGCATCACGTACGTCGGCGATGCAGCGTCCAAGGCCAAGTAACGGGCTCAACTACCTAGCTTCCGAAAAGCGGGTGCGCGAGCCGGTTTCGTGAGCCCGCTCTTGCGAGTGCTCGGTGTCGCCGGCTGCTCCGTTTTGAGTGGCGCACCGGGCGCGCTCGCGCAGAGCGCGATCTCGGCAGGAAAAGCCAAGGCCCAGGCGTGCAGCACATGTCATGGGCCGTTGGGCTTGGGTCAATTGCCGAACGCGCCGCATCTGGCGGGACAACCCGAGCTTTACCTTGCCGAGCAACTCAAGGCCTATCGCTCCGGCAGGCGCAGCAACGAAATAATGAACGTGATCGCCAAACCGCTGACCGACGAGGACATCGGTCAACTCGCGGCGTTCTACGCATCGCTGGTTATCGTGGTCAAACCGCCATGATCGTCAAGGGTCGCAAGCGAGGGCAGACCGATCGACGAGCCGGCCGTACGATCTAGGCTGGCGACCGGACGAGAAGCGAAGATGGCAACCAAAAATAAGGGGCAGACCTCCGCTGAGTACGACCTGAGAGATCCGCTCAAAGCGGTCCAAAGCTCCGCCTCGGGAAAAGTCAAGGTCGCGGTCACCGACATCGACGGCGTGTTGCGCGGGAAGTATTTGCACAAGGACAAGTTTCTCTCCGCTGCCGACGGCGGATTCGGCTTCTGCAATGTCGTATTCGGCTGGGACATGACCGATAGCGTGTACGACAACGCGCACGTGATCGGTTGGCAGCACGGCTTTCCCGATGCGATGGTGCAGCTCGACCTGGCAAGCGGGCGCAACGTGCCGTGGGATGATCACGTGCCGTTCTTTCTTGGCGATTTCATTAACGCCGATGGAACGCCGTTTCCGATCTGCCCGCGCCAACTACTGAAAAAGGTAATCAAGCGCGCCGCGAAGCTCGGCGTGCAGCCGATGTGCGGCCTCGAATTCGAGTGGTTTAACTTTGCCGAGACGCCGCAAAGCTGGGCCGCAAAGAAGGGGATCGACCCAACGCCGCTGACGCCGGGGATGTTTGGCTATTCGTTGCTCCGCTCGAATGCGAACCGCGAATATTTCAATGCGCTGATGGACCAGATGCTGCTGTTTCGCGTGCCGATCGAAGGATTGCACACCGAAACGGGACCGGGCGTATACGAAGCTGCGATCCAGTTCTCGGAAGCCCTCGAATGCGCCGATCGCGGCGTGCTGTTCAAGAGCGGCGCGAAGGAAATCGGCGCGAGCTACGGGATTACTCCGAGCTTCATGGCCAAATGGAGCGCGGAGTACCCGGGCTGCAGCGGCCACGTGCATCAATCGCTGACCGACGGCAAGAAGAACTTGTTCTTCGATGCCAAGGGCAAGTCCGGCATGAGCAAACTGTTCGAAAGTTTTCTCGCCGGCCAGATCGCCGTGTTAATGGAATTTGCGCCGATGTTCTGGCCGACGGTGAACAGCTACAAGCGTTTGGTCGACGGTTTCTGGGCACCGGTCAAGCCGACGTGGGCGATCGATAACCGAACCGCAAGCTTCCGCGTCATTCTCGGTTCGCCGAAGAGCACGCGGCTTGAAACACGCTGTCCCGGCTCGGACATCAATCCGTATCTGGCGGTCGCCGCCTTGCTCGCCGCGGGCCTGCACGGCATCGAAAAGAAAATGAAGCTGACCGCGCCGCCGATTACCGGAACCAATCAAGGCGCCGAGCACATCCCACGCGCACCGCGCTCGTTGAAGGAGACGACCGACATCTTTCGACGCAGCGATACCGCACGCGACTGGTTCGGCGATACCTTCGTCGATCACTTCGCTGCGACCCGTGATTGGGAGTGGCGACAGTGGCAGGACGCGGTGACCGATTGGGAGCTGAAGCGCTACTTCGAGGTGATCTAGCCGGCATGACCGATCCACTCCGAATCAGCGCCACCTATCGGCTGCGTGCGGCTGCCGGTGACGGCACGCATCGAGCCCAACAGCTGGCACTGGAGCAGAGCATCGAGATGCTCGCCTCTTCGGTCACCGACCGGCACGTGCTCGACACGATGGTCGCACGCGTGGACGACGTCACCACCGACGCCGACGGCACGT
>JBDTQZ010000509.1:0-2771 GCA_039931935.1 Burkholderiaceae bacterium
ATCTAACCGCGAATCCTACCGATTGGGCGGTCGCGATGGCGGCCGAGGAAAGCGGGCGCATTCCGACGGCCGCAGCGCTCGCTACGCGTCCGTTCGATTATGGAAACGTCATCAGCTACAGCTTCGACGCGTCGCATTGGCAATCGACGCGATTTTCGGAGGGGACGCGCTACGGCGTCTGGTATGGCGCCCTCGAAGTCGAAACCACGGTGTACGAGACCGCGCATCACTGGCGGCGCTTCCTGCTCGACAGCTATGGTGAACTCGACCGGATAATTGTCACCGATCGCCGTGTGTGTGACGTCCGGTGCGACGCCCTGTTAATCGATCTGCGTGGCAAGCATGTCGAATTTCCAGATCTCGTTCGGCGCGACAGTTACACGTTTACGCACCAGGTCGGACGCATCGTGCACGAACAGGACCTGAGCGGGTTACTGGTGCAGTCCGCACGCTACGATGGAATCAATGCCGCCGTTTTTCGCGCTGAGCGGCTGTCGAATGTGCGCGAAAAAATGTTCGTTACGTACAAGGTCAACATGGTGCGCGATTCTTTCGTCGCCGAGCGTGCGCGCGGCCGCGCCTGGCTGTCGTTCGCCCCAAGCAGCCTTGAGTGACCGTTACACGCCGAGCTTGCGCAATACAGTCATGGCGCCCAGCAACACGGGTTGGTGCACCAGATAGACCGTGAGCGCCCATGTGCCGAGAAACAGAAGCCAGCGCGGCGCTCGTTCATTGAGCGGTACCAGCGCGTCGGGAATCCGCCATTGCGTTCGTTGCCAGAGCGCCGCCAGGCCGGCACCGATAAGAACGACTCCAATCCACGGAAACAGGGGCACGTAGTCCTCGGTGCGCGGCTTAAACGTCATGAAGCCAACGATCGTGGCCGGCGGTGTGTCGAAGAACTCGTTCGTGTAGACGAGCGCTGTCACGATGCACACGATGCCCAACGGGATGTTCCACGCCTTAAGCCGCACCAGGGGTCGCACGAGCAGCAGAGCCGCTGCGACGAAATGCAGTATTCCGAAGTAGATGAACCGCTGACCGAACACCAGCCAACTGCCGGCTGACACCAGCAACGCAGCGGCTGCAATTTGTGCCCAGCGCTTCCAAAAGTCTGCCGCCGACGGCTTGAACGAAGTTCGCAGCACCAGGCTCACACCGACCAGCAGCAGAAATTGCGTGACGATGCCAGTGCGCCACGCAGTCCATGGCTGATCGCGCGTCATAGCCAGATTGACCCAGCCGAAATAGGCCAGGTCGTAAATGAAGTGATAAACGATCATCTGCGCGACAGCGAAGCCGCGCAACGCGTCGACCAGCCGCAGGCGCGAGGCCGAGTTCGGATTCATTGCAGCGGTAGGGGCGGCATAATCTTGTGACGCAGTCTAGGTGAGGCCAAGCCATGTTGATGTCATCGCAGGATTATCGTGACTCGCTGCGCCGGTCGCGGCCGCGCGTCTACGTTGATGGGCACCTGGTCGAATCGGTCGCCGACGAGCCGTCGTTGGCGCCCGGCGTCAACGCGCTTGGGCTGAGCTACGACTACGCGTTGCGTGAAAACCTGGCGCCCGTGATGCGGGCGCGCGCGGGAACTCACGATATCAACCGCATGAACGCGATCCCCGCGTCGAGCCAGGATCTGCTGAACAAACTCGAAGCAGTTCGTCTGCTATGCCAAGAAACAGGATGCGCGCAGCGTTATTTGGGTGGCGACGGACTAGCAGCGCTGCGCCAGGCGACGCATCGTATCGACGCCGACAGAAACACCGATTACTCATCGCGACTCGATGCCTACCTGGAGCGCGTCTATTCGGAAGACCTCAGCATCGGCATCGCAATGACTGACGGTAAGGGCGATCGGTCTCTGCGCCCACATCAGCAGCCGAATCTTGATACGTATGTACACATTGTCGAGCGTCGCGCCGACGGCGTTGTCATCTCGGGTGTCAAGGCGATCGTCACCGCCGCACCGTACGTGCACGAGCTGCTGGTCATGCCCTGCCGCAACATGACGCAGGACGACGTCGACTTCGCGATCTGTTGCGCGGTGCCAATCGACGTCGATGGCCTGACGATCGTCGCACGTCCGGCGGGACGCCCCGGCGAAAAGGCCGCGCTGTTCAGCGGACGCTATGGCCAGTCGACCGGCGTTGCGATTTTCGAAGGTGTGTTCGTGCCGTGGGAAAACGTTTTTCTCGCCGGCGAGTGGGAGCATTCCGGGTTTCTGACCTACAGCTACGCGACGCACCACCGGCAGACGTGTATTGCCGCGCGTGCGGGGTTTGGCGACTTGCTGATTGGCGCCGGCGCACTGATGACCGAGGCGAACGGCGCCGACCTGGATCAAGCGCACGGCTTGCGCGATGCGATGGTTGATCTAATCAAAATCGTTGAAGGCTTTTATGCATGCGGTGTCGCAGCGTCGGTGTATTGCACCGACGATCCCGCCGGGGTTGCAATGCCCGACCCAGTGTTCGGCAACATCGGCAAATTGTTGATGGCCACGCAGATTTACGACATGCATCGGTTGGCGCACCACGTATCGGGCGGATTGATCGTCACGCTGCCCGGGCCAGAAGAAGACCATAACCCGGCGACCGCCGGGCGGCTTTCCGAGCTGTTAACGGCGCGCTCTGACATTCCGTATGAGAAGCGGATCGAGGTTGCCCGCTTCGTTGAAGACTTGACCGCGTCGTACCAGGCCGGCTGGTATTCGGTGATCTCCTTGCACGGCGGTGGATCACCCGACGCGATGAAGATGGAAATCTGGC
>JBDTQZ010000510.1:0-2766 GCA_039931935.1 Burkholderiaceae bacterium
GATGACGGCCGATGCCTGCCGCGACCCATGTGGCGCCGGGCAGCACAGTGGAGAGCTCTGAGCGAAGGAAATCGAAGATCGTGCGGCGCGCCGGCATTGCGTTGGGCACACCCAGCACGAACTGCACATGCGGTCGGTCCTTGACCAAGCCTTTCTTCACCAGGTTCGCGGCGTTGTACAACATTGCCAGATCGAACACCTCGATCTCCGGCTTAACATCGTTGTCGAGCATCGTTTGCGCGAGTCCTTCGACGAAATCCGGCGGGTTCTCGTAGATACCGTTCGGAAAGTTGACCGAGCCGGTGGCCAGCGACGCCATGTCGGGCTTCAGGTGCAGCATTGCAGCGCGCTTGGCTTGTTCACGGCCACGACCGCCGGTGGAGAATTGCACGATCATGCCGGGGCATTGCTTGCGCACGCCCTCCTGCACGCGACCGTAGAGCTCGGGATCGGAGCCAGGCGACTCGTCCGGATTGCGAACATGAACATGAACGAGCGCCGCGCCGGCCTCAAATGCTTCGTGCGTCGACTCGATTTGTTGCTCGGGCGTTACCGGCACCGCCGGATTGTCCTTCTTGCGCGGCACCGCCCCGGTAATGGCGACCGTGATGATGACTGGCTGCGTCATGCCGCTATTGCTCCTGTGGACTACGCGGCCTTTGCGAATCTGGACTGCGTCTTTGCGGCAGGCATTTGCATCATTTGGCGGGCTTCTTCCGGAGTGGCGATCTCGCGGCCGAGCTCGCGCGACATTCGCACTGCACGCTCTACAAACTGAGCGTTGCTCACGGCCAGCACGCCATGGTGGTAATACACATTGTCTTCAAATCCGACGCGGATGTTTCCGCCCATCGCAAGGACTATCGTGCATAGCGGCATCTGGTGCTTGCCTATACATACCACCTGCCAGCTGCAGTCATCGGGAAGCGCATCGATCATCGTCATCAGGTTCTGAGGTGATGCCGGGATACCGCCGTCGATGCCGATCACCATGCTGAAATGCATCGGACCCGTCACGACGCCCAGTTGCTTAAGCTTCATGATGTTGGCGATGTGGCTTAGGTCGTAGACCTCGAACTCGTTTTGAATCCCGCGTTCATTGCAGCCGGCGATGAACTGCGCGTTCCACGCCTTTGAGTTGTCGAACAGAAATTCGGTCTGCCTGTGCTGGAAGTGGAAAGTGCCCGCGTTGACAGTGAGCATGTCGGGTCTCGGGTCGAGATCGAGCAGTGCAATGCGTTCAGCCTGGGTAAAGCCGTCGGCCGGCTTGTCGCGCCCACGCGTGTAGCGCACGCCGATTCCATTACCCACCTGAGTGATCATTCCCGGGCAGCGCTCGACGATGCCTCGCAAGATCTCCTGGTAAACCGCCGGATCGGAGGTCGTCAGCCCACTCTTGTCACGGGCATGAATGTGCGCGATGGATGCACCGGCGTCGTACGAATCCTTCATTGCTTGAATGATTTCTTTCGGCTGCTCGGGCAGCGCGGGATTCGCCTCCTTGCCGTGCAGGCCGCCAGTGGTAGCTACGGTAATGATGACCTTTTCAAGGCGGGTTACATCTGGCTTCATGATCGTCTCCTTATCAGGTGTCGAAGAAGTCTCGGGCTTGGACGGCGTCACCGGCACTGCCGGGTTGTCTTCTTGCGCGCCACCGCCGGCGTTATCGTGACTGAGAGGCTGACCGGTTGCGTCATGCTGCCATTCCTCCCGCTCGCGCGAACTTTGAATTCCGGAGCTGCACTTGGCTACTGATGCTGTCAGGCATCAGCGTTGCCGCGATCTCGGCAGCAGCGCTGCGCAAGGCGGGCAAAAAGGAGTGTCCTTTCTTCAAGGTCATGCGCGGGGCAGGGCCATGTACGGCGACAGCTGCGCACATACGCCCGCGCGGATCGCGCACCGGCACCGCCAGGCACACGGAACCCAGCAGATATTCACCCACATCGGTGCCCACGTCACTGGCTCGAATTTTCGCCAGCTCGCGTTCGAGAGCGGCGACGCTCGTAATGGTCCGATCGGTATAGCGCGCCAGCGGGCCGGGCCCTAGGAGTCGTCGCACCTGCGCCGGCGGCAGATCGGAGAGCAGCAGCTTGCCGCTCGCCGTGCAGTGGAGCGGAACCCGGGAGCCAGCGTTCATGTGTAAGCGCACGTCGGCGGATGTTTCAACACGCTCGACGTACAACACTTCGCTGCCATCGAGCATGGTGAAGTTGCACGTTTCACCGATCGCCTTCACCAGGCGCGAGAGGATCGCCTTGCGCTCGTGCCGCTGAGGCGAATGCATCTGCACAGCGAGCGATAGTGCGCACATGCGCGGACCAACCATATAGCGCTTGTCATGCGGGTGGCGCTCTACCAACCCGCCCCTCAGCAGTAGTTGCAGGATGCGATACGTGGTGGGTTTCGGCAAACCGCTGGCGCGTGTCAACTGTTCGAGCGATAGCGGCTCGTCTGTCGCTGCAATGTGCTCGAGCACCGTGAATGCGCGCAGCGTCGACGATGGAATCGGATCATCGCCGGCCGGAGCGGACGATTTCACTAAACGAAACTTCATGTTTCATTATTGCTCCGTTTCTGTCCCACGTGCAATGATGTCAAACGAGCAGCCCAAGTTTTGGCGCGGCGCACGCAGTGTGGAGATACGGTTGGCTCACGAGCAACTTACCTACGAAGACCTTTTACGAATCGTCGAACTCATCAAGTCTGCAGACCAGTTTTCGGAGTTCCGTCTGAAAGTTGGCGAGATCGAGGTCGAGCTGCGCCGGC
>JBDTQZ010000511.1:0-2760 GCA_039931935.1 Burkholderiaceae bacterium
CCGCCGATGAACAAGCCGACGATGACATTCGGATTGGACAACTCGAACGTGACATTCAGCCCGGCGGCTGCGAGTCCACCGGTGTAATCGGCGAACAACACAAGCGCAGCCAGTGCCGCCGATCCAATCGCGTAACCCTTGGTCACCGCCTTCGTCGTATTGCCCACGGCATCAAGCGGATCGGTCACGTCGCGCACCTCTTTCGGCAAGCCGGCCATCTCGGCAATACCACCTGCGTTGTCGGTGATCGGTCCGTAGGCGTCGAGCGCAACGATGATGCCGGTCATCGACAGCATCGCCGTGGCGGCGACCGCAATACCGTACAGACCGGCAAGCCAGTACGAGGTCAAAATGGCGACGCAAATCGCAATGACCGGCCAGGCGCACGACTTCATCGACACCGCTAGTCCGGCAATGATGTTGGTTGCGTGTCCGGTCGTCGACGCCTGCGCCACGTACTTGACCGGCTTGAATTGTGTGCCGGTGTAGTACTCGGTGATGTAGACCAATGCTGCCGTTAGCACCAGCCCGACGACAGCGCACAAATACAAGCTCATCACGGTGACTTTGGACGACACGGCAGTCGCTATCACCGGCCCGAGAATCCATTGCGTGACCGGCCAGAACAGCACGAGCGAAATGGCGCCGGCGACCAGAAGGCCCCGATACAGCGCGTTCATGATCTTGCCGCCGGGCCGCGCCTTGACGAACATGCAGCCGACGATCGACGCCAGTATTGAGACGCCGGAAATGACCAGCGGGTAGATGATGCCCGCGTCGCCTTGATCTCCAGAAGCGCGAAACACGAAGCCGCCGACGAGCATCGTCGCGATCACCGTCACCGCAAAAGTTTCGAACAGGTCGGCGGCCATGCCGGCACAGTCGCCGACGTTGTCACCGACGTTATCGGCGATCACCGCGGGATTGCGCGGATCATCCTCCGGGATGCCGGCCTCGACCTTACCCACCAGATCGGCGCCGACGTCGGCTCCCTTGGTGAAGATTCCTCCGCCCAGCCGCGCGAAGATCGAGATCAGCGACGCCCCGAAAGCGAACCCAATCATCGGATGCAGCAGTTCGCGAACGCTGGCCGCGGCGTGCGTCGAACGCAGCACCCAGTAAAAGCCGGCGACCCCGATCAGCCCGAGTCCCACCACGAGTAGGCCCGTGATTGCGCCGCCCCGGAACGCCACGTTCAGCGCGGGGTTCAGCCCCAGCGTCGCGGCCTGCGCCGTCCGCACATTCGCGCGCACCGAAACGTTCATGCCGACGTAGCCCGCAGCGCCGGACAGCACAGCACCGAGCAAGAACCCGATCGCAGTCCACATGCCAAGCTGCGGCACGATCGCGATGATGACCGCCAGCACGACGCCGACAATGGCAATCGTTCGATACTGGCGATTCAGATACGCCTGCGCGCCCTGTTGTATTGCGGCCGCGATTTCCTGCATTCGAGCATTGCCGGCAGGCTGCTTCAGAATCCACGAAATGGACCACACGCCAAAAACCACCGCCGCGAAACCGCAGGCGAGCGCGAGTGCCAATCCAGACATGCTGTTCTCCTTGCTTAAATTGTTGTAGCCGTCACTGCAGATTTCACGAAGCCAGCGCGGTGGACACGCGCTCTCTAATCTCATCGACGCTTCCTACCCCGGAAATGCGCCGGTACTTCGGCGCTTCGGTGTTGGCGCCCACGGCCAAGTCGGAGTAGTAGCCGACCAGCGCCCTGGTTTGGTCTCGATAGATCCCGAGCCGCCTGCGCACCGTTTCTTCCTTGTCGTCGTCGCGCTGGATCAACGTCTCTCCGGTCAGGTCATCTTTGCCTTCAACCTTCGGCGGATTGAACTTGACGTGATACACACGCCCGCTTGATGCGTGAACCCTTCGGCCGCTCATGCGCTCGATGATGTCGTCTTGCGGGACGTCGATCTCAAGCACGTAATCGAGCTTGACGTTGGCGTCTTTCATCGCTTCGGCTTGCGGGATCGTGCGGGGGAAGCCGTCGAACAGATACCCACTGGCTGTGTCGGGGGCGCGCAGGCGCTCCTTCACCAGACCTATGATGATGTCATCCGACACGAGCGTACCGGTGTCCATCACTTTCTTGGCGGCCAGCCCGAGTGGAGTGCCGGCGACGATGGCGGCGCGCAACATGTCCCCGGTTGAGATCTGCGGAATTTTGTAACGCTCCTTGATGAACGCGGCTTGCGTGCCTTTGCCCGCACCTGGCGGGCCGAGCAGTATGAGTCGCATCTTCGTCCCCGACTTCTGTTGGTGTTATGTGCGACTGCTGCGGTCTTCGACAAAGCAGCGCGCGAGTTTACCCAAATGAGCTTGCGCAACGAAAAGGGCCGGCGAACCGGCCCCGGGTAACACGCGAATTCTTACTCGTTGCTGCCGATCGTGACCGACTCCATGCTCAGCACATTGTCCGGCCGGTGCACGACCGTCACATTGCTGCGCATCGCCCACGGAATCATCTGCCGATGCAGCGGAACATGATGCACCTGCGCGTTGTGTTCGGCGAGCGCCTGCCGGATCATGTCGCGCCGCTTCTCCGGATTCGGCTCGACCGCCGCGCTGTCGATCAGTGCATCGAGCTTCGGGTTGACGTACCGTCCGTAGTTAAACGAGCCATTGCCTGTCTTATCGTCCTTGGAGCGTAGTACCGGCGACAGCATCGTCTGCGCGTCTGTAATCGCGCCGCCCCAGCCGAGCATGAACATGCTGGTGTCGTATTTTTCGAGCTTCGGGAAATAC
>JBDTQZ010000512.1:0-2759 GCA_039931935.1 Burkholderiaceae bacterium
ACCATCGCCAGGCGGGCGCAGTCCTGGACCCGCTGCGCGTCGTGTTGCGGGTCAAAGAAGCTGATGTTGTCTTCGATCGTGCCGACGAACAGGTGGTCATCTTGCATGACGACCCCGATTCGGCCTCGGTAGACGGCCTTGTCCCAATCGCGGACGTCGCGGCCCGCGGCTGTTAGCGACCCCTCGGTCCGATCGAGTAAGCCCGCCAACACCTTGACCAGTGTGGTCTTTCCGGCGCCGCTCGGACCGACGATTGCGACCATCTCGCCGGGTTTGGCGGCAAAGTCGACGCCTCGAAAGACAAACCCTTCGATGCCGTAGGCGAATCCGATGTCGCGCCCCTGCAGCACAAAGGGTGCGGACGGAGCATCCGCGCGCGCGACCGCCGGCAACTCGGACGGGCCGCCTTCGGGCTCGGCCAGAGCAATGTCGGCAACGCGGTCGGCATGCAGATCGAGCATGCGGAACTCAATTGTCTTGTCGACCAGGTTGTTGACGCGCGTGATAAACAGCAGCTTGAATAGCAGGAAGGCGAACAGCATTCCGACCGATAACTGGTTGTCGAGCACGGCGTAGGCGCCGAGCCAGATCACGAGCACGTTCTCGATCCCGAACACCAGCACGTTGCCGGCGCGCTGTAGCAGCGCCAGGTTTTGGACGCGCACGTCGGCGTTGGTCTGATCGACGACGTGGTTCAGGTAGGCGGAGCGGCGCTCGGACTCGCGCAGGTTCAGCTTGATCGCCATCATCCCGCGCAGTGTTTCTATGAAGTGAGTGGCCGCTTTCGCCTCGTGCACGATGCGCTCGTCGGTTGCGCGCCGCTGCGGCCCATACATCGTCCAGCGCAGCAGGCCGTAGCAAACCGCCGCGATAACAACAATCAAGGTCAACGTGGGGCTGTACCAGAGCATCACGGCGAGCGTGACCAGCACCATCACGCCGTCCATCACCGTTTCGAGAAAGGTCAGCGTCAATGTGCGTTGGATTGCATCGACCGAGCGGAAGCGCGACACGATGTCGCCGATGTGGCGCTTTTCAAACCACGCAAGCGGCAAGCGCAGCAGCCGGGCGAACAGCGTATCGAGCAGCTGCAGGTTGAGCCGCGTGCTGATGTACACGCCGAGCCAGGCACGCAGCCCGGTGACGACCGCGATCATCACTGCGAGCAGCGCGAAGCCGATGCCGAGCACCGCCAGCAGATCACGGTCGCGGCCGACAACGACGCGATCGACCACCAACTGCAGGAAGAACGGCGTGGCGATCGCCAGCACTTCCAGCACCAGCGACAGCAGGAGCACCTGTGTGATCGCTCCCTTCAATCCAGTAGCGGTACGCACCAATTGCCACGCGCTGATCTGTTCGCGCTCGTCGCGCTTCTTGAACCCGGGCGCGGGCGTCATCTCCATAGCTACGCCGGTGTAATGATCCGACGCTTCGGCGATCTTCAGCACGCGCCGCCCGCGCGCAGGATCGTTGACCGTGATCGTGTCGCCATCCACGTGCGTCAACACGACGAAATGGTTCATGTCCCAGTGCAGGATCGCCGGCAGCTTCAACTGCGACAGGGACTCGAGCGCGACCTTCACTCCGCGCGCGGCCATGCCCATCACTTCGGCGATCGAGCTGATGTGCTTCAGCGTGACGCCCTTCATCGAAGGCGCGAGGCGCATTCGCATGCCGCCCAGATCAGTGCGGAAACCGTGGTAACTGGCGATCATTGCGACGCATGCGATGCCGCACTCGGGCGCTTCGCTTTGGAGAATCATCGGCACGCGCCGCATTACCCAAGCTCCTGCATCAGCCGAGCCTTTCCTTGAGGGCCAAGATCGGTTCGAACACCCACTCCCATACCTTGCGCTTCTCCTGCAGGATATCGGCGTTGACCGACATGCCCGGTCGCAACGCCAGAGTTTGCGCGCCCGACGCGACGGTTTGCGCATCGAGTCTCACATCAACTCGATACACCGGCTCACGTACCGTCATCGGACCGACTTTCTCGCCCGGCGACCATACCGTGCTGCTCACCCGCTCGACGGTGCCGCGATACTGCCCGAAGCGCTGGAAAGGAAAGGCGTCGTAGCGCAGCACTACACCCTGGCCCGGCTGAATGAATCCAATCGCGCGCGTAGGTACGAGTAGTTGCGCGTGCAGGCCGCCGCCCTTGGGCACGACCATCGCCAACGGCGCTTCATCGGCCACCGCCTCGCCGCTGTTGGCGGCAATGTTGGTGAATACGCCGGCGATCGGCGCCCGGATGACGGTCTCGCGCTTCGCGGCCTCCTGCACGCTGCCCTGTTGCAGCTCGCTCATCTGACGCTTCACCTGATCGATCTGCGAACCCACCTTGGTTTCAATCAGCGGCAGTTCGGAGCGAGTCGACGACAGCTCGCGCTCGACACTCGCTCGCTGGCGCTTGAGTCCTTCGAGCTTCACCTGCTGGTCGAGCACGTTGTTTCGAAACTCGATCAGCTTGCTCTCGGAATAAAACTTGTCCTTGTACAGATCTTCGGCGCGCTGATACTCGTTTCGGGATGACGCCAAGCGTGTTTGCTGGGCCCTGATCTCGAGGTCGGACTGAGCGAGCTCGCGCTGCAGATCGTCCATCTTGCGACGCAGGATTTCGGCTTGTTGTCTGCCGAGCAATCGCACCTGTTGCTGCTCGCGCTCCAACCCGTTGATGCGATCACCGATCTCACGCTGCACCAGCTCGCCCGATGTAACACCCGATGCAGTCACGCGCTCAAATGACAGGCGGATCA
>JBDTQZ010000513.1:0-2746 GCA_039931935.1 Burkholderiaceae bacterium
CCGGACAAGTCATTTGCTCCCGACAGGCTTGCGTCCAGGCGTTGTCATCCGCCTTCGGCACGCCCATACTGTTCGGACCTTCGAGCCATTCGTGGCTCTTTCCTCATCGCGAGGAGGTATCCGCTGCTCGCAGCGGCGTCGCGGTCGTTACCCGCACTTTCATCCATGCGCCGCCTTCGTGCAGCGCTCTACCCAACCGGGGACGCCATTGCCCCGTACTGGGATCGGTGTTCCCGTTTTCTTTTCAAACGGAGAACACCATGAATCTTGCTTCGCTTGATCGCAACCAGCTTGAATCGATCCTGCTCGATCCGCCGGTTTTAGAACCCGAGCCGCTGCGCTGCTCGGACCAGACGGCAGTCGCCTACCTACCTGAGCGCACGGGGGAGCGCGCCACGCGCATCCGCCATGTACTCGCGGCCGCGCACGAAATCCTCGTGCGCGTTGCGGCCCAGGCACTGGTCGGTCGCACACTCTTCGACTCAATGAGCGCCGTGAAGGACTTTCTGAAGATCCTGTTCGCGGGCGCAGAGCGCGAGACGTTCGTCGTGATCTTTCTCGATTCACTGCATCGAGTCATTTGCTCCGAGGAAATGTTCGCCGGCACCGTGAATCACACATCGGTTCACCCGCGCGAGGTGGTCAAGCGTGCCATGCACCTCAACGCCGCTGCGATTATTTGCGCACATTCGCACCCTTCGGGAAGCAGTCTGGCATCGCGCTCTGATGAGATGCTGACCCAGCAACTCAAAAGTGCGTTGGCGCTCGTGGACGTGCGGCTGATCGACCACTACATCGTTGCCGGTTCGTTTTGCAACTCGTTTGCCGAACGGGGAATGCTTTGATGCCGCAGCGCACGGAGGAAGCCGCGATTGCGGAAGACTGGGTGCGCGCCTGCGGCGGCACCGAGCAGCCGTTCGAAACCCGCTCCGCACGGGCGCTGCTCTACATGTGGAACCGCACCAGCGGAGAACACGCGTACTACGACGTGGAACGCGACGTCTTTCTGACGCGCAAGAGGCCAGCGACGCGCTGGCCATGTACTGACAGCGAACCGGGCACATCGCCCGGTTTTTTCAATCAATTTGGGAAACCAATCATGGAATACATCGACATCGGGTCCGTGCCCGCCGACGAACCGTGCGCCCAAGTGGGCTGCAATGACTATTGGCGGCGTTCTGGCCGCGAATGCACGGTTTTCAAACGCATGCTGTACCGCTTGTTCCCCATTCCGGACGATCTGGCGGTAGCGTATGTTGTCCGTGCCAACTCACATGAGTTCGGAAGATATCGCGAAGTCGCCGTCCGCTGCGGCGAGATCCGGCATCCACCCATGCCCGTCGCCGAAGTCCGTGCCGCGGTGAGGTTTGGGCACTACGTCGAAGCCCATCTGCCCGACATATGGGACACCCTGGCACGCTACGAACTGGATTGGTACGAGCGCAGCGACGCCTATTTGAAGGCGGTTCGCGAGCGAACCATGAAGCCCGAAGATGTGCCGGCCCACTACGCTGGTCTCTGCCCTCCTGAGCCGCAACCGGCTGCGTGGTTTGGCAGTCTGGCTACGCAAACGTAGAGAGTGCCAGCGTGATCACACGATCGACCCGGCCCGTGACCCGGGAATCCAACGCCTTTGTGCGAGACAAAGGAATGCGCCCTGTGATTGTGACGATCACGGGTGCAATCCTTGAATTGCGTGCAAAGGGCCTGCGCTCGCGCGAGGTCCTGGACTTGGCGTATTGCTACGAAACAGCGATCAAGCAGCGCATTGCGCGCGAGCGCGCCGAGCGGAGCAACGATCGGCGCAAACGCAGTCCTCGACCCAGGGAAATAACGCGAATCGGCCGCCAGCATCGGCGGACGGTACAAGCGACGAGCGACTGAGCACGGGTTGCCGGCCTGCGGGCCGGCGCCTCTCTCCTATCCAGGCCCAGCGTTGCCGCTGGGCTTGTCCATACAACCATTGAGCGCAACCCGAACCGCGCACGCGGCCAGTCGATCTGCGTTCTTCGTCTCAGAAATCAACTGATGAACACCACTCCTCCAAGTGTCGTCAACGAAGTCGGCCGCTTCTTGGTCGATACGTCGATCGACGCAACATCCTTTCAGAACGACCGCTTGATCGCGGTCGTGTTGGACGGCTCTCTAACGGGCCTGTTTCCCAGCCTGTTGGCGAACAACGGGCTTCGGCTGCGTATTTCAGCCCATCGTGGACGGCATTTCAAACTGATCGTGGACGCTGTTTCAGCGTGATCGCGGACGACAGGGTAGCGCGCAGGTGATTCTTCAACCGGCCTCAAGCTCACCGCTTTTTGCGGACCGAGCCCGATGCCAACGAACAGAATCACGATGCGACGAATCCGAGAGAAATTGCATTTGCGATTGCAGGCATCGCTGAGCTACGAGGAGATTGGCCGCGCACTAAAGATTTCCAAGAGCGTGGTTGTGCCCGCCAGGGCACGTTCCGAGAATGCAGCGCGTGACGCCCCTTCTCAGTGGGACCGACAAGGGTAGCCTGAAGGGCCGGTCAGCGGACCCGGCTTCCAAACGACGAGGTCCGGACTGCTGGCGTCTTCTACAGGACGAAGGTCTTCACTGCAGCGGTAAGCGGCCGCATGACGTGGACGGCGGGGCGGCAAGTAACGACCCATTGCAGGCGCTTGACCCTATAAGAAGCGGCCATTCGACCGTTGGTGGAACCGGACCGGCCGACAGCAATCGCCGCACCTCGCCGAAGCTTGGCGTC
>JBDTQZ010000514.1:0-2744 GCA_039931935.1 Burkholderiaceae bacterium
CCCGTACGCCGAAAACCCCATCGCGTTGGCGGCTTCTTCGCGTTGCGCTTCGGTGGCCTTGTGCAGGATGCGCGCCGGATTGCCGACCGCCGTGGCGCCCGCCGGCACCTCCTTGATGACCACTGCATTCGGGCCGATGCGTGCACGATCGCCCACCGTAAATCCGCCGAGCACTTTCGCCCCGGCGCCGACGATCACGTCGCGTCCCAACGTAGGGTGACGCTTCGCACCCCGGATCGTCTTGGTGCCCCCGAGAGTGACCCCCTGATAGATCGTCGAACCGTCGCCGATGACCGCGGTTTCCCCGATCACGATGCCCATGCCGTGATCGATAAACACGAAGCGACCGATCTGCGCACCGGGATGAATTTCTATGCCGGTAGAAAAACGATTCAGGTGCGAGATGAAACGCCCAAGCCAGTGCAGCCCGTTTTTCCAGCAACCATTCGCAACGCGATGCATCCACAGTGCGTGCACGCCGGGGTAGCACGTCAACACTTCCCAGCGCGATCGCGCCGCAGGGTCTCGCTGCAAAATGCAATCGATGTCTTCGCGTAGCTGGGTAAACATCGAACGATTGTAGCTAGCGGAGTTTCTTGCGTCCGGCGCGCTCGCTGCGCGATTCGATAATCGCGGCGCTGATGCCGCGCAGGACGTCCAGTTCGGTCTGCGTCGGGCGCGCCCGGTTGAACAGCCTCCGCAGGCGGGCCATCAGGCGCTTCGGCTCCTCCGGGTCGAGATAACCGATTGCCACCATCGCTTGCTCCAGGTGCGTATACAAACCCTCTAATGCACCGGCGCCGGCCGGCGCCTCGTCGTCGGCGAAACGTGTTTGCTCGGGTTGAATGTCGGCGCCGCCTCTCAGCGCGAGCTGGCATTCGTACGCTGCCACTTGCACTGCCTGGGCCAAGTTGAGCGACGAAAACTCGGCGCTGGCGGGAATCGCGCAACAGAACTGGCAACGCTCGACGTCTTCGTTGCGCAGCCCATCGCGCTCGGTGCCGAACACGAACGCAACGTCGCCTTCCTCGCGCGAGCTCAAGGCTTGCGCGGTCTGCAGTGCAGCACTGCGAACGTCGACCATCGGCGGCCCGAACTGGCGGTCGTATCCGGTCATTGCGTACGCCGTCGTGACACCTGTCAGTGCTTGCGCCAGCGTTGCGCAAGTCTCACTCGCTGCCAGCACGTCGTTACCGCCGGTCGCCATGGCGACTGCCTCCGGGTGCTCGCGATAGTCGACGAGACGCGGGTTCACGATCACCAAACGGCGAAAGCCCATCGTTTTTATCGCGCGTGCGGCCGCTCCGATATTGCCCGGGTGGCTGGGGGCCACTAGTACGAAGCGAACTCGATCGAACACCGTGGTCGGCAGAGGTTGGACGTCGATGCACTAAACTGCACGCTCAGTCTAATCGCCGCTCGAAATTTCTTGAGCGCGCTTCCTCATGCACCCGATGCTCAACACGGCCATCAAGGCCGCACGCAAGGCCGGCTCGATCATTAATCGCGCCAGCCTCGATCTCGACTTGATCCGCGTTTCGAACAAGGGACGCAGCGATTTCGTCACCGAAGTCGACAAGGCGGCCGAACAGGCGATTCTGGAGATCATTGCTAAGGCGTATCCGGACCATGCAATCCTCGCGGAGGAATCCGGCGCCTCGGGCAAGTCCGAGTACACGTGGATCATCGACCCGCTCGACGGCACGACCAACTTCATTCACGGTTTTCCGCAGTACGCGGTGTCGATCGCGCTCAGGCATCGCGAGCACGTGACGCAGGCGGTGGTCTACGACCCGACGCGCAACGAACTGTTTACCGCAACGCGCGGACGCGGCGCGTTCATGAACGAGCGCCGCCTGCGTGTTTCAAAGCGCGAACGCCTGGCCGATTGCCTGATCGGCACCGGGTTTCCGTTTCGTTCGCTGCAATACCTCGATGAATACGTGCGGATGTTTAAGAGCATCACCGAACACACCGCAGGCATTCGTCGCCCCGGCGCCGCGGCGCTCGACCTCGCCTACGTTGCCGCCGGCCGGCTCGACGGCTTCTGGGAGATCGGGTTGTCACCATGGGACATGGCGGCGGGCGGTCTGCTGATCCTCGAAGCCGGCGGTCTGGTTTCCAACTTCGAGGGCGAGCCCGGCTTCATGGAAGATGGCCGCATCGTGTGCGGGTCGCCAAAGATCTTTCCGCAGCTGTTGAAGCTTGTCGGCGACGTTCATCGAGCAGCCGTGGCCTGATCGCATATCGAATGAACGCCGCTATCGATCTCGCGCGGCACACGCCGATGATGCAGCAGTATCTGCGCATCAAGGCCGAGCATCCAAACGTTCTGCTGCTGTATCGAATGGGCGATTTTTACGAGCTGTTCCATGACGATGCCGAGCGCGGTGCGCGGTTGCTCAATCTGACACTGACCAAGCGCGGTGTATCGGGTGGCGCGCCGATCAAGATGGCCGGTGTCCCGGTGGTGTCGCTCGAGCAGTACCTCGGCAAGCTGGTCAAGCTCGGCGAAAGCGTCGCGATCTGCGAACAGATCGGTGATCCGGCCACCAGCAAGGGACCGGTCGAACGCAAGGTCGTGCGCGTCGTCACGCCTGGGACACTGACCGATACATCGCTGCTGAACGACAAATCGAACGCGCCCCTGTTGGCACTCGCGCCGCCAACCCGCCGCAACGGCGCCATAGGTCTGGCGTGGCTCACGTTGTCATCGGGCGAGATGCGCGCGGCGAGCATTCCGG
>JBDTQZ010000515.1:0-2743 GCA_039931935.1 Burkholderiaceae bacterium
CGCGGGTTGCGCGACTGGCCCGGACTCTTCTCGAAGGCGGCGATCACCCCCTTCTCGCCGGCCCGGGCCCCTTCGGCAAGGAAGCCTGTCGCCAGAATCGACTTGCCCGAGCCGGAGGGCCCGGCGATCAACAGCGAATAGCCCGCGGGCAGTCCGCCGCCCAGCATGCGGTCGAGCTCCGGCACGCCCATCGACAGGTTGGACATCACCGTGCAGCCCTGCAAGGGTGGCGTGACCGCGCATTTTCGTTACCTGAATCTTGCGCACCATCGAGTTGCGATGCAGGCTTTGCTGCAGCCACAGAATGCCGTCGGCCACGGTGAACACCGCGTTCGCCTCGCTTTCAAGAGACAGGTATTCGCCGATCAGGAAAGTCGTGGCCTGCCAGCTCGTCAGGTGCATGCCGAGCTGCTGCACGAACTGCTGCAGGGCGGGAACGCCGCTGCCCTCGCCCTGATCCTGCGACGCCAGCACCACCGAGCGAAACGAATCGACGAAGACAACGCCGGGCTCGAAGCTCTCGACTTCTTCGACGATGCGCGCCAGCACGCGTTCGAAATCGCCGGTCACCAGGTCGTCGGCCAGGTTGATGAAGCGGATCGTGTCGTTGACCTTGGCGATGTCGAAGAAGCTGTACTGCTGCTGGTAGCGCAGCATCTTCAGCGGCGGCTCGCCGAGCACCGTGAAGAACAGTGCGCGCCGCTCGGGGTTGGCGAGCGCGAACATGATCTGGTGCGCGAGCGTCGTCTTGCCCGACCCCGGCGAGCCGGCGATCAGGTTGAACGAAAACTCGGCCAGCCCGCCGCCGAGCAGCTCATCGAGCCCGGGCACACCGGTCGGCAGCCGCCGGATGACAAACCTGTCGTTCATTGCGGGTTCTCCAGAGAAAGCTCGTCGGCAGCGGGGCTGCCCCAGGCTGAAAGCAACAAGCGGTGGGTTAACGGTTCGCCGATCAGCGAAGCCAGCAAATCGGTGGAGCTATGCAACAGCGTCTCGCCTGCGCGGCGCGCGTCGGCCGGGGCGCGGGCGGCGAGGTCTTGCTGCAAGCTAGCCAGATTCTCGCTCGGAGGTTTCGGATCGGCCGGGTCAGGCCGCTCGAACGACGACCGTGCCAGATGCAGGCTGCGCGTATATAACGCAAGCACGGCGTGCGCGCCGACCAGCGGCTCAAGCTCTGCGAACAGCAGGCGCAATGCGCGCGCCGTCGCGATGGCGATGGTATTTGCGTCGACGTCGTCGGCGTTACCCTGATCAAGCGCGTGCTGGATAAGCTCTTGTCGCATCCGTTCCTAGTGTTGAAGCTCGTCGCCCCCCTTGCGTTCGCTCACCGTGGACCGGCCTCGCGGTAGACGACGCGCAGAGTGTAAGACGCGACCTTTTGGAGTGAGGGCGTGCGGCCATCGGCGCCATCCGCACTCCATTGCACGTCACGCGAGAAACCCGGCGCGGATGTTCGTCATCTCAGGGAACTGTAGAGGTATATAGTGCCTCGCATCGACGGGCGCAGCAATTGCGCACGTTTGCCTGAAGCGCGCACCCAGCCACGCCATTGCGAATGGCCGCGTCCCAACAGGTCAAAGATCGCTTTTGCGATTGCAGGCCACGGGAGCATGTACGAAACACCTAGAAGCGGAAATGACATCTGCAGCGGCCAGCGCGCATCTGCCGCAATCGGTATTTAACACGGAGGACGCCGAGCGCTTTGTGACGCAAGCCAACCGCGCGGCAGACGATGGATCGCTGCGCGTTGAAACCTCGCGTCTCCTGAAGAACATGGCGCGGGTGGTGTACTGCTCACTGGTCGATAAAGCCCAGCGCGCCGCAGTACGCGTCGCGGCCACGTTGGCGCTTGATCGAGTCTCGCATCGCGTGCGCCACGTTGATCTCGAGGCGGACGTCGAGGACGCGGCTCAGGAAACGATTTGCGATGTCACCCTGCTTGCCAATTCTGCCGAAACAGAGGAACAGATCGAACTGCGCCGCAATGATCCGGCGGGCGCAGCGCCGCGCGCAGCGAACGCTTCTGAATATCACCGGTAACGTAAGACCACGCTGTCGCCCGATTACTGCGCCGAAAGATCCGACAGCTTTACCCCTGCGGCAAAAGCTGAGCGTCGTAGCGAGGGGTAATTGCCGCGCCCCGCAAACGCCAGTCTGCGATCATCACGCACCTTCATCGGAGAATCTTGGTGGTTCGAGCGTGCAAGTCAACGGCCTGTAACCGCCGATCCCAGTGGAGATCCAACCAAAAACCCTCACCGGCTTGATACTCGCCGGCGGGCGCGGGCAACGCATGGGCGGCGCCGACAAAGGCTGGGTGATCCATGACGGCAGCCCGCTGATCGTGAGTGTGGTCGAGCGCTTTGCGCCGCAGGTGGGGCAACTATTGATCTCGGCCAATCGGAATATCGAACGCTACGCGGAGCTCGGCACGGTCATCGAGGATGACGCGAATGAGGTGAATGGCGAACGCTTCGCCGGACCTTTGATCGGCGTGCTCGGCGGTTTGCGGCGTGCGTGTACCGAGTGGCTCGCGGTCGTTCCGTGCGACGCACCTCTTTTACCGTGCGACCTGGTGCAGCGCCTGGTGAGTGCCACGTTGGACGCCGGTGCGATTGCGGGATGCGCTCGTGTAGGTGTTCAACTGCAGCCGGTGTTCGCGGTGATAAACATCAGCGCCACCGACGGACTCGCGCTCGCGATCGCCGGCGGCGAGCGCGCAATGCATCGCTGGCTCGAGTCG
>JBDTQZ010000516.1:0-2737 GCA_039931935.1 Burkholderiaceae bacterium
TCGAAACGCTCACCACGAACGTGTGCGTCGGTCCACGCGCGGCGGGCAGTCGAGCTGCCGAATTGGTCGGTCAAATTCGGAAAAACAATCGAGCTTGGACTCGCAAGCGATTGGCTGACGAGGCATCCGCTCACACAATATTTACTGGAAGAGGAAGCGACGCATTGGGCCCGTGTGAGCGTAACGTTCGAACTGCGCCCGCTGTAGCTTTGCCAATACGGCTAGACCAAGTCGGGATTTATCACTGGTCTTAGAACGGTCTGCTCATCGCCGTTGTTTTCGCGCTGGCTCAACCACCAGAGCCCGCCTTTTTTCAGCGACCAGTCGAGCGCTCGACCGCTGAGCAATTCGCTCGCGACCAGACCGAGGGTCGGTTGATGCCCAACAACCACGATAGCCGCCTTCGACTTGGGCCAATCAGCAGCGGCGATCACTTCGGCGCCCGTTGCGCCCGGCGCGAGGTCTTCCAGGGTCCGCAATTTGTGATGTGAAATCTCGGCCAGCGCTTGCGCTGTCTGCTGGGCTCGCCGCGCCGGACTGACATAGATTTTTGCTGTCTGCGGCAACCGCGTCTGCAGCCACTCAGCCACACGGCGCGCCTGTTTTTCACCCTTCGCCGTCAGCTTGCGGTCGAGGTCGGGCTCGCCTGGCTCGGCCTCGGCATGACGCCACAGGATCAGTTCCATTTACGTCTCGCCCACGCGGGCCGCCAATGTGGCAAGCAGTTCGTGCTGCGCCGAGCGGCTGCCGGTACTGAATTTTGGCGACCGATACTCACCGTCGGGCTGCAGGATCCATGCGTCCTGCGTGTCCTCCAGATAAGGCGTGAGTCCTTCGTCGACCACGCGCTTGCGCAACTTCGGGTCGAGTACCGGCCACGCGATCTCAATGCGCCGAAACAGGTTGCGCCCCATCCAGTCAGCGCTCGATAAATACACCTTTGGCGCACCGCCGTTACGAAAATAGTAGATACGGTGATGCTCGAGAAAACGGCCAACGATCGATCGCACTCGGATGTTGTCCGACAACCCCTTGACGCCAGGTCGGAGCGCGCACGCGCCGCGCACGATCAGATCGATCTTGACACCGGCATGTGAGGCGTCATAAAGCGCGTTAATCGTGGCCTCGTCGGTCAGTGCGTTCATCTTCGCGATCACGCGCGCTTGCTTGCCGCTCCTGGCGATTTTCACCTCGTTGGCCAGCGCGCGCAGCAAGTTCCTGTGCAGTGTGAACGGTGCCATCCACAAATGCTTCAGCCGCTCGACCTTGGTGAGGCTAGTCATGTGCAAGAAAGCTTTTTCCATGTCGCTGCAAATTTCGGAGTTCGTCGTCAACATGCCGAAGTCCGTATACAACTTGGTCGTTGCCGAGTGATAGTTGCCGGTGCCAAGGTGGGCATAACGAACCAATGTCGGCCGGCCGCGCACTTCTTCGCGCCGTAGCACCAGTGTCATCTTGCCGTGCGTTTTGAGTCCGAGTACCCCATAGACGACCTGGGCTCCGACCGCTTCGAGCCGCTCCGCTAGGTTGATGTTGGCTTCCTCGTCAAAGCGGGCCTTGAGCTCGACGATCGCCGTTACCTCCTTGCCGCGCCGCGCTGCTTCCTCGAGGATGTCGACCATCACCGAGCTGATGCCGGTGCGATACAGCGTCATTCGAATCGCCGCCACGCGCGCGTCGACTGCCGCCTGACGCAAGAACTCAATGACGGGCTCGAAACTTTCGAACGGATGGTGCAACAGGATGTCGCCCTGCTGCTTCATTGCTTCGAACATATCGGAGCTTTGCGCGACTTTGCGCGGCCAGGCCGGCGCAAACGGCGGCCAGCGCAGCTTCGGCTGCGTCAACAAATCGACCAACTGATTCAAGCGGACCAGATTGACCGGCCCGTCGACCTGAAAGACCGCTTCGCTCGGAATCTGAAACTGCTCCTGCAGCAGCTGCTGCAGCGGTAGTGGGCATGTGCGCAGTATCTCGAGCCGCACCGCATTGCCAAAGTGTCGTTGCGTCAGCTCCATGCGCATCGCCTGCCGCAGGTTGTGGACCTCCCGCTCATCGACCGTCAAGTCCGAATCGCGCGTGACGCGAAACTGCGAAAAGCCGCTGATTTCACGCCCGGGAAACAAGTCCTGCAAATGCGCACGGATGGCGGATGTCAACAGCACAAATGCCTGTTTACCCGGCGCCAACTTCGACGGCAGCGGAATCACGCGCGGCAAGACGCGAGGCACCTTCAGGATTGCGATCGCCGATGGTCGCCCGAATGCATCCTTACCCTCGAGCTGCATGATGAAGTTCAGTGACTTGTTCAGCACCTGCGGAAACGGATGCGACGGATCGAGGCCAATCGGCGCCAGCAGCGGTTTGACCTCACGCTGAACGTAGTCGCGCAACCATGCGCGCTGTTCGGCTGTGCGCTGCGCGTGGTTGATGATCACGATGCTCTGTTTCGCCAGAGCCGGCATGATCGTGTCGTTGTAAAGCTCGTACTGCTGCGCTACGAGCCGGTGCGCGCGGTGCAACACCGTCGCGTATACATGAGCTAGCGGACCGGCACCCTCTGTCAGGTCGGACACCCGCACCTCGAAGAACTCGTCGAGATTCGACGACACAATGCAGATGTAGCGCAAGCGCTCGGCAAGAGGCACCGACGTCCGCGCTGCCATCGCCAGCACTCGCTCGTTGAACGCAAGCAGCGAGAGCTCCCGGTTCAAGTACCAATCCGTGTGAGCGATCA
>JBDTQZ010000517.1:0-2734 GCA_039931935.1 Burkholderiaceae bacterium
CAACGCGGGACGAGGCGATTGCCGATCTCTTCGCGTACATCGAAGTCTTTTACAACTACGCTTCATGGTGCCCCACCTCGCTATGTGCTTGAGAATTCGAAGGTTGCCTGCTCAGTATTTGGTACTGCGGGCTGCCGGCTTCTGCCCGTGACACGCGCGCTCAGCGTCGTCGCCGCCGCCGTCTGAAGTGATTCGCGATTAAACACCCACGGGCCATCGGCCATTGGGTGCTGTGCTTCGATTTCACCGCGCTCGACGGCAAGGCGCAATGTCCTTGCGCTCATTCCCAAGTGTTTGGCGGCCTCGGTCAGATTCATCCACGGTCCACTGTCGCGTTGATCGGCACGGTAGCAGGGAATGTGGTGATGGCTGCGCAGCGCCGTCACCCGTTCTTGGGTCCAACGATTGCCGCGTCCGGTCAGCAGTCCGTTGCGATTGAGAACGCCGGCAATCAACCGGTCCGAGCAGATGTGCGCGAGCACGCGGACCGCGTCCAGGGTCTCGGTTGAGGTCTGGGCGCTGTTCTGGCCGCGTCGACGGCGCGGTAGACGCAACTCGGTATGCACGCCGCCTTTCCAATGAACGACCAAGATGACTTCGCCGGCTTGAGCGTCGACGTCAACGATAATGTCGCGAATCAGCGTGCGAATGACGCGCTTCTTCAACTGGGCATCCGTTGCAGCGGCGTTCCACAGTGCCTCGAGATCGGCCGCCAGATCGGCGAACTCCTCGCGCGTGGGTACCGCTGATGGGCCTTGGCGATCGAGATGCTGCTGAATCTGCGCTTCGATCTCGCGCACGCGCTGCAGCGACTGATTCCAGCGCCGTTCGAGTTCGTCGGTCACCAGCCGATTCTCCGGATCGGCGGCATCGTATTGCTTCTGCGCGCGGCGGGCACTGTACCGCGCGGCCTCCAGATCGCGATGGAGTGCCGTCAAGACTTCGTCGACTTTGCGGGCTTGCTCTTCGTAGGCCATGACCGCCGCTTCGATTGCCGCCGGCTGCACCACGCGCAGGATCTGCGCGCTTATCGCCTGATCCACGACTAGGCCGGCGAAGCCGATGCAGCGCGGCTCGCCGTTGTCGAGCCAGCCGCGACGGCAGTGATAGCGCAACACGTCGTGATGGCTGCCGGTGTAATGCACCACCAGCTTATGGCCACAGCGGCGACAGCGCAACATTCCGGCCAGCAGGGCCGCACCCCGATGGGCGGCCCCGGCCTGTTCAGACCGCATGAGATTCTCGGAGATGGTGGCTTGAAGGCGCTCGAACTCCTCCCAGCTGACGTAGCCGTCGTGCGTTCCCGGGATGAAGGAAAGCCACTCCTCCCGCGGTTTGCGGCGCGCGACTTGGCGCGGCTCGCCACCATCGTACTGGGTCAGGTGTTCGGTCTTGCCGTAGGCGTACGTCCCGCCGTAAGCCGGGTTGGTCAGCATGCTGTAGAGCATGCCGTAGGAGGGACGCTTCCAGCGTACTTCCTCGTGCGCATTGGTCACCGGAAGTTGCAGACCATGCTCGAGAAACCACAACAGCGTCTGCCGCACGCTGCCGAGCTCGCTGAGCTTCTGGAACACCAAGTGGATCGCTTCCTGTACCCGCCGATCAGGGTCTTTCTCCAGCCGCTGCTCGCCCTTGCGATAACCCACCGGGCTCATCACGAACAGCTCACCCCGCCGCGCTTTCTCCCGGCGCGCTTCGACTGAACGCTGGCGCAGCAGGTCGAGTTCGTACTCGTTGAGGCTGCCCTTGAGTCCGAGCAGCAAACGATCATTGCCCTGCCGGGGCGCATACACCATCTCTTGGTCAATCAAAACGGTGTCGACGACCCGACAGACTTCGACCAACTGCTGCCATTCGCGACTGTTGCGCGCAAAGCGCGACACTTCGCGGGCGGCCACGGCCCCCACCTTGCCCAGACACACCTCGGCTACCATGCGCTCGAAGCCGCTACGCGTAACCAGGCCAGCGGCCGACCGTCCCAGATCCTCGTCGATGACTTCAATCTCGCGCCAGCCCAATTGCACCAATCGTTCACGCATCGCATATTGCAACTTCTGGCTCTCCAGATTGTGGCTGACCTGGTAGGCCGAGGATTGGCGGACGTACAGGATCGCCTTGCGCGCCACATGCTGTGCCTTGAGCTTGTCACTCATCTTCGGTCTCCCGCATCGACTCGGAAGCCAGAGTCCGCGTGCCGTGTTCGCTCAGCATTCGTGCCAGCAAGCGTAGCGTCTGATGCCGCACCTCCCACGGCAGATGCTCCCAGCGTGGCGCTTTCGGGACCGATTGAAACAGGACAAGTTGTACTGTCCGGCGCAGGCTCGGCGGGGTTCGCATCAGCACCTCCTTCGGGTAACAAGGAATCGTGCTGGGCTTGTAGCATGGGGCCGGAATGGCCTCCGGACCTCGCTGCGCACATGCGCTTCAGCTCACACAGCGCATCGATGCTGGCAACGGGTTGTTGCGCCACGCGCATCTGACAACACACCGCGGTGTCGAACATCCATTGCGGAACTTCGACACCGGGCCTCTCGTGCCGCGGTTCCAATCCGCACTGGGCGACCAACCGCCCATGATTCACCCTCGTCGCATAAATCCACACCACGCGACCAAACCACGGATGCCACGGATAAAGAACCTCTCGGGATTCGGTACTATGGGTGTTCGATTGACGACTTGTACAATCGGAGCCGCCGCCACTCCACACTTGGCTACAAGTCGCCGACTCAGTTCC
>JBDTQZ010000518.1:0-2729 GCA_039931935.1 Burkholderiaceae bacterium
GCTGGTGGGGTTGCCGCCGGTTAACGGCATTCCGATATTTGCGTACGGAGCGATCGCGGCGGTGCTGATCGGGTCGATCGCGCTGCAGACGAGAATTGCGCGCTCGGTCTTCGAGCCGTTCGCACGCTACCTCGAGCGATCGCAAGCGTCGCCGACGCTGTTACTCGCGGTGACGCGCATAGCGCAGGCGCCGAGCTTCGCCGCGATTGGTATGGCCGGCATCGTCGCAAGCTTCGCGCTGATGATCGCGATGGCAACGATGGTCGCAAGCTTTCGCGACTCGGTCGATGACTGGCTGACGCGCATTTTGCCGGCGCAACTTTATGTGCGTGCTGCGCCGGGAGCGTCGACCGCATTTTTCTCTGCAGCGGACGTCGAGCGCATCCGGTCTCACCCGGATGTTGAGCGAGTCGACTTCTCGCGCGCACTCCGATTGCAGCTCGATCCTTTGCGTGCGCAGGTGACATTGACCGTGCGACCGATCGACGTTGCAAATCCCGGGGCTACGTTGCCGCTCACAGGTGCAGGCGCGCCGTGGAAGGAAGGGATGCCTCCACCGATCTGGATCAGCGAACCCATGGTGGACATTTACGGCATGCGCGTCGGTCAGGTTGTGCAATTGCCACTAGCAGGCCGCGTGCAATCTTTCACCGTCGTCGGTGTATGGCGCGACTATGCGCGCCAGTTCGGTGCGGTGGCGATGCGCACGTCGGACTATCAATCGTTGACCGGGGATAACACCGTGACCGACGCCGGCTTGTGGTTGAAGCCCGGCGTCGTTGCAAGCCGGGTGATCACCGACCTGCGCGCGCAGATCGAATCGCCAGCGGTCGAATTCGCCGAGACAGACGAGATTCGCCAGCTCAGCTTGCGCATCTTCGACCGGAGCTTTGCCGTTACCTACGTCCTTGAAATTGCCGCCATCCTCATTGGCCTGGTCGGAATCGCGGCGACCTTCTCATCGCAGGCGATTGCGCGCACTCGCGAGTTCGGCATGCTGCGTCATATCGGGCTGACCCGGCGGCAGATCCTTCAGATGCTTGCATTCGAAGGCGCGCTGCTGACTGCGCTCGCCATTGCTGTCGGCTTGGCGACCGGAATTGTTGTGTCGATTGTGCTGATCGAAGTGATCAACCCGCAGTCGTTCAACTGGACGATGGACTTCAACGCGCCGCAAGGACTGATCGCAGGATTGATGGTGGCGTTAATGGCGGCAGCGGTTGTGACCGCAGTGCTGGCCGGAAAGCGCGCGGTTTCGATCGATGCCGTGCGCGCGGTCAGCCAGGACTGGTGATGGTGTCACGTCGCGCACTGATGCTGGTCACCGGAGTGCTCGCGTCGACTCGAGCGCTGGCCCAGGTGCGATATCCCAGCGTGGTTGCGCGGTCATTGGTTTTTCCACGCGATCACGGCGCGCACCCCGAGTATCGGACCGAATGGTGGTACATGACGGGCTGGCTCGATGGCGCTCCCTCACCCATCGGCTTTCAGATCACATTCTTCAGGACGCGCACTACGATTGATCCCGCAAACCCAAGCCCCTTTGCGGCCAAGCAGCTGGTGATCGCGCACGCGGCGATTGCCGATCCCGCCCGCGGCACGCTGCTGCACGACGAGCGCATCGCGCGCACCGGCTTCGACGCAGCATCGGTCTCGGACGAAGATACCGACGTACTGCTCGACCGCTGGCGCTTGCGGCGTTTCCCACACGGCACTTATAGCGGCGCCATTACGGCGCGAGGTTTTATATTGGAGCTCGATGCCGAGCCGACGCAGCCGCTGCTGCTGCAAGGCGATGCGGGTTACTCACGCAAGGGTTCGCTCGCGCCGCAAGCCAGTTACTACTACTCGCAACCACAGCTCGCGGTGCGCGCGTCCATCACGCGGGACGGGAAACGTGAGGAGCGCACCGGCCATGGCTGGCTCGATCACGAATGGTCAAGCGCGGCGCTCGCCGACGACGCGGCAGGATGGAACTGGATCGGCATGAACTTGGACGACGGCAGTGCGCTGACCGCGTTCTCGATTCGCAGTCAGACATCCAATTCAGCGCCGCTGCATGCTTACGCGTCGCTGCGGCCGCGCGGCGGTAAGGTACAAACGTTTGCGCCGCATGAGGTCCGCTTTTCAACGAGCGCTTCGTGGACGTCTGCGCGCACGCGCGCCACGTGGCCGGTTGCGCAGGAAGTGCGTATCGGAGATCGAGTGTTCGCTACTCAACCGCTGATGCCCGATCAGGAACTCGACTCGCGCTCGAGCACCGGCGCGGTCTACTGGGAAGGTGCGAGCCAGCTACTTCAGAATGGCAAGCCCATTGGACGGGGCTATCTCGAGATGACGGGCTACGTTGCACCGATTCGGCTGTGACGATTTTCGCTGCATCAACGCAGACGCTGGCTTTTTTTGCAGACCTCGTTAGTACTGTATTTTTATACAGTATATGCTCCGAAAGCAAGGCACGGCGTGGCACGGCGACGAAGGGTCGACGGTGTTATTCCGCAGGCGCGATATTTAGGAGCAGAATCGTGCGGTCGAAAACACGTTATGCCGCAGGCTATGGACATACCATGATTAGTATAGGCACAATACGACATGTGGCGGATCGAGGAGCATCGGCGCTTAGACAAACAAGTGGCATCGGCGCCGCGAGAGATCCTAAGACGCTACGAAAAGTGGAAAGACATTGCGGCTGTATCGGGTCCATCTGGGCTGCGGCTTATAAAGGGGTT
>JBDTQZ010000519.1:0-2728 GCA_039931935.1 Burkholderiaceae bacterium
CCGTGGTCGAACTCGGCATGAACCATCCGGGCGAGATTGCCTATCTCGCGCAGCTGGTGCACCCGACCGTGGCGCTGGTCAACAACGCACAGCGCGAGCATCAGGAGTTCATGCAGACGGTTGAGGCGACCGCCTATGAAAATGGCGAAACCCTTGCGGCCTTGTCGGACGAGGGTGTTGCAGTGTTTCCGGCGGACGATCCGTGCGTCTCGATCTGGCGTCAGCTGGCGGGGACACGGCGCGTTATCGATTTCGCGCTTAGAGCCTATGCCGTCGTCACGGCAACATTCCAAGCGGACGACGACGGCGTGCGAATTTCAATGGCGACTCCCTACGGAGTCATCGACGTGCGCCTGGCGGCCGGTGGCGAGCACAACGTGCGCAACGCACTGGCTGCGGCGGCGTGCGCGATTGCAGCGGACGTCGGCGCGGAAGCAATCGGCGCCGGGTTGAATGCCTGGCGACCGGTCGCGGGGCGTGGGGTGAAGCTGCGCATTGATGGCTGCGACCTGATCGACGATACGTACAACGCCAATCCGGACTCGGTGCGCGCCGCGATCGACTTGCTGGCTGGCGCTCCGGCGCCGCGCGTACTCGTGCTCGGTGATATGGGAGAAGTTGGCGTACGCGGACCGGAGTTTCACCGCGAGGTCGGGCAATACGCGCGCGAGCGCGGCATCGAGGTGCTCTTCACGATCGGCCCGTTGGCGCGCGAGACGGCGCAGGCGTTCGGTGCCGATGCGGCTCACTTCGACGCCATCGATGCCGTGATCGCTGCGCTGCGCCCGAGTGTGCGAGCCGGTACGACGGTCTTGATCAAAGGCTCGCGCTTCATGCAGATGGAGCGTGTGGTGCAGGCGTTGGCTGCGCAGAAGATGGAATCGGTGCACTGATGCTGCTCGAACTCTTCGAATGGTTGGCAAAAGACATTCGATCTTTTAACGTCTTCTCGTACCTGACGTTGCGCGCGGTGCTCGCTGCGGCCACCGCGATGTTGATCGGCCTGGCAGCGGGTCCTTTTGTCATCCGGCGCCTGGCCGTGCTGAAAATCGGACAGGCCGTGCGGCAGGACGGCCCGCAATCTCATCTGACCAAGACGGGCACGCCGACGATGGGTGGCGCTTTGATCCTGATTGCGATCGGCGTCACGACATTGCTGTGGGCCGACTTATCGAATCGTTTTATCTGGGTGACGCTGATCGTCACGCTCGGATTCGGAATGATCGGCTGGATCGACGACTACCGGAAGGTCGTTCACGGCAATCCGAAAGGCATGAGCGCGCGCGAAAAATACGCCTGGCAATCGGCGATCGGACTCGCTGCGTCGTTCTACCTCGCGTTCGCGATCGCCGCGCCGTCGACCGATCGCATCTGGGATCTGATGCATCTGTGGGTCACGCAGGGCTTTTACATCGATCTTCCACCGCGCTCCGATCTGCTGGTGCCGTTTTTCAAGAACATCGCATATCCGCTTGGCGTATTCGGTTTCGTCGTGCTGTCGTACCTGGTGATTGTCGGCACCAGCAATGCGGTGAACCTGACCGATGGGCTCGATGGCCTGGCCATCATGCCGACGGTGATGATCGGTGCCGCACTCGGCGTATTTGCCTACGTCGTCGGCCGCGCGGATTTCGCGCGTTACCTGCTCTTTCCCTACATACCCGGCGCGGGCGAGCTCGTGATCATCTGTGCTGCGATCGCCGGCGCCGGACTCGCGTTCCTGTGGTTCAACGCCTACCCGGCTGAAGTGTTCATGGGCGATGTCGGCGCGCTCGCACTCGGCGGAGCGCTCGGAACGATCGCGGTGATCACGCGCCAGGAGATCGTGCTCTTCATCATGGGCGGCGTGTTCGTCGTCGAAACCATTTCAGTGATGTTGCAGGTCGCGTACTTCAAGTCGAGCGGAGGCCGCCGCATATTTCGCATGGCGCCGCTGCACCATCACTTCGAGCTTTCGGGGTGGAAGGAGACGCAGGTCGTGGTGCGCTTCTGGATCATCACGATGATGCTGGTGCTGGTTGGCTTGTCGACGTTGAAGATTCGATGACCGATCGCTTGCCTGCACTTGCGCTTGTGCTGGGTCTCGGCGACAGCGGTCTTGCAATGGCGCGGTTTCTCGCCTTGCGCGGCCATACGCTGCGCGTCGCCGACACGCGACCCGACCCGCCACGGCTAGCGGAACTTCGCAGCGAGTCGCCGCAAGTCGAGTTCGCTACCGGCGACTTTTCGCTGAACTTGTTGGAAGGTGTCCAGCTAATGGCGCTAAGCCCCGGACTGTCGCCAATACTTTCGGCTGCGGCACCGCTCGTCAAGGCAGCGCACAAGCGCAAGATCGAAGTGGTCGGCGAGATCGAGCTCTTTGCGCGCGAGCTCGCGCGATTGAGAGCGGAGTCTGGCTACGCGCCGCGGATCGTCGGTGTGACCGGCACCAACGGCAAGACCACGACGAGCCGGCTCACGGGTTTGATCATCGAGGCCACGGGCAAGCGAGTGCAAGTCGCGGGCAATATCGCACCGGTCGCTCTCGATGCGCTACGCGTTCGAGTGGCCGAACATGACTTACCCGAAGTGTGGGTGCTCGAACTCTCGAGCTTTCAACTTGCAACAACGCGCTCGCTTGCGTGCGACGCCGCGGCGGTGCTGAACATCACCGACGATCATCTCGACTGGCATGACACGCTCGACGCCTATGCGGCGGCAAAAGGACGCATCTTCGTGCCAAAGACTG
>JBDTQZ010000520.1:0-2725 GCA_039931935.1 Burkholderiaceae bacterium
ATCACCTGCACGCCTAGCGGCAGATCGGCTTGACTGCGGCGCAATGCGCGCGGCACCGGAACATTGATCTGCGGCCCCCCAAGCAGCTGCCATGGGCGATTGAATTGCGGGTCGCCGGTGGTACCGAGTCCGTGCGGCGCCTCGCCTGGCGCGCTGGGCGCCAACACAATGTCGGCTGCACCGAGCAATTCATCGATCGCTGCCGCGCAGTCGCGACCCGTATTGAGCGCGCCCTGATACTCGTTCGCAGCTATCGCTCGCCCTTCTTCGATCAGCCCCGCGAGCAGCGGCGATAACTTGTCACGCTGATAGTCATACTCACCGCCTAGCGCGCGCGACGTTTCGAACACTTGCACGGTTCGCTGTGCATCGGCGAGCGCCGTGAATTTGGCGGGCCAGCGAATCTCGTTAATCTCCGCGCCGCTGGCAGTACACACTCGCACGACTGACTTCAACGCCTCGGTCATCGCTGGCGAGAGCCGCTCCGCCCATGGGGTATCGGTCCACGCGATGACCGGCGGCGCTGATGCGTGACCCTTCTCAAGCAAAACCGCGCGCCAGTCGGCGCGTAACACGACTACTGCTGACAGCAGCGCTACGTCTTCGACGGAATTCGCAAAGCAGCCCACCACGTCAAGCGTATCGGACAGCTGCAAGACGCCGGCGCGCGGAACAAGGCCGCGCGTCGGCACAAATCCAACGACTCCGCAAAATGCTGCCGGCCGAATCACCGAACCCGCGGTTTGCGTACCCAGGGCAAACGGCGCCATGTGCGCAGCGACGGCCGCTGCAGATCCGCTCGACGATCCTCCGGGGGTGTGTTCCACCCCGAACGGATTGCGAGTCGGTCCCGGTGTGAAGTTGGCAAGTTCTGCGGTGACCGTTTTACCAAACACGTAGCCGCCAGCTGCCTGCATCAACACAATGCACGCAGCGTCGGCATTGGGCACGCGCCCGGAATAGATCGCCGATCCGCGCTCGGTTGCGATGCCCGCGGTGTCTATAACGTCTTTGACAGCGACCGGCAGTCCCATCAGCGGACCGGACTTCGCGCCACGATCAAACCCGCGCGCGCTATTCAGTGCGCGCTCCGCTTCAAACCACGCAAATGCATGTACCTCGCCTTCTCGTTGCTCGACCGCATCGACGAACGAGTGCGTCACCATCTCGCAGGTCACTTCGCGAGACGCGATCATGCGCAAAAGCTGCGCGGCAGGCAGGCGGTTAAGCGGAGGTCGCATCGAGTATTTTCAGAGACTGAGCATTGCGGACCGGAATCTAGCGCAAGCGTGCTCGAAGCTCCGATGCGGCGGTCACAAAAAAGAGGCCCGCAACCCGCTTTGGAGCGCCGCCGGCAATAGCGGCAAACCGTGCCGCTAATTAGAAAATCGGCTACAGGAACAGGTCCGGCATCAACTCACGGCTGCCGGGGACGACCGAATACTTGCTCAAGTCCGTAATGCCGGCCGTTTTCAAGACTTCGTCGTCGATAAAGAAATTACCGGTCGTCGTCTTGGCATCGGAAATGAGCACCTGGTAGGCGGCGTCCGCCATGATCTCTGGCGTGCGGCAATGCTCCGGTTTGACCCCGGGGATCATCTGTAGCGCGGCCGTGTAAATGACTGTGCGTGGCCATAGCGCATTGACTGCTATGCCGTAGGGGCCAAACTCGGCTGAGTGCCCGAGTACGCACATGCTCATGCCGTACTTGGCCATCGTGTATGCGACGTGCGGCGCGAACCAGCGCGGGTTCATGTTCAGCGGCGGTGACAACGTCAGAATGTGCGGGTTGCGCTTACGCTCGGCCGACTGCTTCAGATACGGTAAACACGCCTGCGTGCACAAGAATGTGCCGCGCACGTCGACGCCAAACATCAGGTCGAAGCGTTTCATCGGGGTTGCTTCGGTCGGCGTCAGGCTTATTGCGCTTGCGTTGTTGACCAAGATGTCAATTCCGCCGAAGGTTTCAGCCGTTTTCTTGGCAGCAGCTACGACCTGTTGTTCATCGCGGATGTCGCAAGCGATCGCGAGTGCCTTGCCACCCACCGCCTCGACTTCTTCCGCAGCGCTATGAATCGTGCCGGGTAGCTTTGGGTTCGGCTCGACCGTCTTGGCTGCGATCGCAACGTTCGCACCGTCAGCAGCGGCACGCTTGACGATGGCCAATCCGATGCCGCGCGAGCCGCCGGAAACAAAAATCGTCTTGCCTGCAAGTTTCATTTTTTTGGCCAGAGGATCAACTGCGTGCAGCGAAACAACGCAATCGTCTTGCCACTATCAGTGTGCGTAACGGTCGCATCCCACACCTGTGTCGTGCGGCCCTGGTGCGCGGCGCTGGCATCAGCGCGCAACGTGCCGTCGGTCGCGGTACCCAGAAAATTGGACTTCAACTCAATCGTCGTAAAGTTCGTCGCGCCTTCGGGCAGATGCGCGATCGTGGCATACCCGGCAGCTGTGTCAGCCACGGCGATGACAGCAGCCGCGTGCAGGTAACCGTTCGGCGCCAAAAACTCCGGTTTGATCAGCACGTCCATCACCAGCCGTCCTTCGCTGATGGCGACGACCTTGAGACCGAACCAGCCAGGTAAGTTATTGCCGGTGCGTCCATTCAAATTTTCGAGGCTCGCGTCGGGCCGTAGCGGCATCGTCGTCGTTCCAGTTTCAGATCAAGCAAACTTCGAAAAGTCCGGCTTCCTGCGTTCAAAAAACGCCGTGAACGCTTCCT